>JALSIU010000358.1 GCA_026989715.1 Methylomonas sp. | reverse complement strand
TATTGGTACCAAAGAATTGCAAAACATTGTTCTCAGTACCATTGTCATAGATAAATTTTCTCAAATACCCTCTGAACTTATCTCCATTCAAGATTTCTGGGCTAAAAACTTACGTTGCGCCCTGACCGCACAAGAAATCAATGCACATTTAAAAGCAGGCTATGCTGATTCAGCTTTTATCTGTGGCTTATTGCATCATATTGGTCAGCTTATTTTTTGCCTACGCATACCTGAATTAACCCAAGAAATAAGCTTAAAAATTCAGGCGATGAATAACCCAACAGAGGCGAATAGAATAGAGTTGGAAATGCAGACGATTGGATTCACGCATTACCAAGCCGGGGCGGCACTCTGTCAGTTATGGAACTTACCGGAAATCATTATCGAAAGCATCCAGCAACACCCCTACCCTCACTATAAAGGCCCTTACCAAGACATTGTGAACCTTATCCGTTTAGCCGATCATTACAGCAGTCTTGAGCAAGACTGGAGCCATATATCTGACCACCACGACCGTATTAATGCAGAGGCGATGAGTACCATTATTGAAAACGCACATAACAAATTTGAAGAAATTTTTAAGCTGTTCTATCAGACTTGAAGCAAATGCTACCTTCATAAACCCAAGTTATGAGTCCCGATGAGCTCCAAAAAAGAAAAAATACATCGTTGCAAAGAGAATTGGTATGTTGATGTTGAAATACGCTATGAAAAAATTAATCTAGAACAGTGGTCTTGGGTTTTTGAACAGTCATTTCGCACAACTCGCTATAAAGCAGGTAACAAGCTTTCTAACGATTTGGAAAACATAGTAAGCTCAGAGAAAGTGTTAATTTCTTATTATCCATTCTGTGGAAGTAATCTGACGAAGCTGAAGGAAAATACATGGTAGCTCAACTCATTCCACTTGATGCAAAATCGGGAACAAATGTCACCCATTCATCAAACGCGCGATATTCATGTAACCAAGACTGTAAATCTGCTGCCGGCATAGGCCGCGCAATACCATAGCCTTGCGCCTGCAAACAGCCCATTTGCATTAACATCAAACCATGTTCTTTTGTTTCTACCCCCTCTGCAATAATATCGCGACGAAATGCTTTTGATAACCCAATGACCCCTTCTACAATAGCATAATCTTCAGGGTCTTCCAGCATATCACGTATAAATGATTGATCGATTTTAATTGTATCGGCCGGTAGTCGGCGCAAATGCGTTAATGAAGAATAACCGGTACCAAAATCATCCAATGCCACTTTTACCCCCAGCAACTCGCGACAATTTTTAATAATCTGCCTAATAACCTTAATATCACTCAACACACTACTTTCCAGTATTTCTAATTGTAAAAACTGCGAGGTAAGCTTTGGGTGCTTAGTCAATATCATATCAACTTGTTGATAAAATTCAGACCATTGCAAATGAAATGCAGAAATATTGACACTCACTTCCAAGGATAAACCTTGTGCATGCCAAGTATCTAACTGTTGCACTGCCTCTGCAATCACCCAGTTACCTACGCGAATTTCTAGGTCACTCCCTTCTATATGAGGTAAAAAATGCAACGGCGGAATCAAGCCTTTTTCAGGATGAATCCATCTTAGCAACGCCTCAGCACCATAGACTTTACCTGTGAGCATATTGACCTTAGGCTGGTAATATAAACAAAATTCACCACGCTCAAATGCCTCGCTAATTTTATTCAGTTGCAAATGGTGTTCTACCACTTTTTTATCATTAGAGGCATCAAATAAATGATAACGATTACGACCTGCTAATTTAGCTTGATACATCGCACTATCTGCATGCCGGATTAAAGTATCCAAATCAGCACTATCCAGTGGATAAATGGTCATACCGCTACTAGCGGCAATAGTGAGTTCTTTACCTTCAATATGATAAGCCTTAGCTATCGCCTGATGCACCCGCCGCATAGCTTGCTCGCATTGTGCGACTGAATGCACATCACCCAATAACAAAGTAAATTCATCCCCCCCTAAGCGCGACACCGTATCCTGCTCACGGATAACGGCTTTTATGCGCTGCGCCACCTCAATTAATATCTTATCGCCAATCTCATGCCCATAAGTATCATTTACCGGCTTAAATTCATCCAGGTCAATAAAACAAACCGCCAGTAAAGACTGATTCCGTTTACTTTGGGCAACCGCTTGAATAAAACGATCAGAAAATAAACTACGATTGGGTAAGCCCGTCAAAACATCATAGTGCGCCATCAATTCTAAAGACTGCTGTTGTTGCTTAGCCAAGGTAATATCAGAAAATAAACCGACATAATGCATCGGTTGGTTATCTGCATCCAATAACACACTAATGGTCATCAACTGCGCATAAAGCTCGCCTGTTTTTTTACGATTCCATAGCTCACCGTGCCAATACCCTGTCTCGGCCAATGCCGCCCACATCTTCTGAAAAAATGCTTTATCTTGCTTGCCGGAGCTTAATATATTGGGGTTTTTACCAATCACTTCATCACGACTGTAGCCGGTAATTTTACAAAAGCCAGGATTAACATCCACAATAATGCCATTTGCATCCGTTAGCGTAATGCCTTCATGCGTTTCATTAAAAATACGGGCGGCAAACTGTAGCTTCTCAGCCGCTTGCTGACGCTCTAATTCATTAGCTGCCCTGACCGCAAGGCTAGTCAATAATTGCGAAGTACCCGCGTGCTTTGTCATCGGTACATCATTTAAGAGAGCCAAAATACCCACTGTCTTACCTTCTGTCGAGGTCAGCGGCACACCAAAATAGCAAACCACCTGCATATCCACCAATAAGGGGTCATCCGGAAACAACGCCTGCACATTGTCCGGATAGAGACAATCTCCCTGCGCAACGACATTTTCACAAGGTGCTCCCTTTAAAGGATAAGAAAAATTATCCCCGTAAGCCCCATTCGCCCAAACAGCCAAAGTATGTACTAGATCAGGGGATTGCGGGTCAATTTGAGACACAATCGCATAACGCACGCCTTGAGAAATGGCCAGTTGCTTTACAATTAACCTAAAGATATTCTCCTCACCTCGACCACTTTCAGCCAAGGTTTTCAGCACCGCTTCCATACGTTGCCGCTCAGTTACATCCAACACTTGTGATGTCACGCCAATAATAGAACCCGAAGTATCTTTTAATAAAGAATTATGCCACTCACAAATAATAATTTTATTATCTTTAGTACGATTTTCATTAATATTAAATTCTCCCCCTTGCTCGGACAACAAACTATCCCAAACATCACTGAACGTCGACGTTTGCTTAACTATCACAAAATCAAGAAAAGTGCGTCCGCGTACTTCTTCTGCCGTATAACCGAAAACCTCTTCCGCCGCTTTATTCCAATAAATAATCTGGCGATTAACATCCCATTCAATGGTCGCAATAGGGCTTTGATCTCGATACAATGCCAGATGTTGCTCTTGGCGAATTAATTCAAAGGTGCGCTTTTGTACGCGTTGCTCCAGCGTCACTCTCTCATACTGCACTTGTTGCAACATAAGATTAAAAGCAACTGCAAGCTGCCTTATCTCTTGGGTGCCATCAGGTTGCAACTGCAAATCATGTTCTCCTTTTGCAATCGCGGTTGCTATTGTCGTTAATGCACTAATCGGCTTAGCAATGGAGTGACTCAAAAAATAAGCCACCAGGGAAACAACCATCAGTACCAGCAAGACAACCGCCATACTAAATACCCAAAAAGCATCAAGCTCTTGCAAAGCCTCATCGCTATCGACTTGTACAACAAAACCTGCATGCAAAAAAGGCAAGTATCGATACACGGTCAGCACATCACTTCCATCAGCGTCAACGACAACCATCTGTCCATGCTCACCTTTTAAAGCCTGTTGCATTGCGCTATCCATACTCGCAGGCATACCTTGTATAGGCTGCGTTGTTAAGAGAGGTTTATGATTGTAAACAGGAACAATTGCCGCTTGCCCACTTTTCCCTAAACCCACCCGATCACTAACAATCTCCTGTAATACATGCAGGTCTATTTGAAAAGCAATCACCCCCAATAAAACGCCTTTTTCTAAAACAGGGACAGCAAAAAAGGCCGCAGGCTCTTTACTAGGCGGATAATATACAAAAGTGGATAAAGTAGGTTCTTGTAAAGTAAACGCATTGCTCACTCTAAATGCTAATTCGGTATCAGAAAAAGGGCCATCATTCAAATTAGTGTACAAATCTGCTTCATGCGCCAGTGTCAATATAATATCCGCATTGGGAGAAACCAAAAAAATATCGTAATATCCCATTTCCAGTAGATATTGCAAACTATGGCTATAATGTTGCTGTAATTGTAAAAAATCAGCTTGCTGCTCAAAGCGGCTGGGAAAAGCCCCCCATAATGTTTTTAATGCACTTTTAGTACTCGGCAACTGGGCAGCAAATTGCCCATCTCGAATGCGCCCCCTAATGTACATATCTATCTGATTCGTTTTATGATCCGCTATGCCATTTAGATGATTAAAAGCCTGTTTTTTGAAGTTCAAATCGTAGGAATAAAGGTAATATGCCGACAAGCTGACAATGGGCAATACCGCAACCATTAGCATCCAAAATAAAATCTGGCGATTAATCGTCCCTATTTTCATTATGCTTACTCACTGATGACAAACTGTTTAACTAAACGCTGCCATTCCTTACGACTGCGATACGAAGGAAACGGAACAGGGCGAACAGGTCTATCTGCCTGCCAAACAATCTCAAACCCGCCTTCTGCACGTGCTTGTCCAATACGCGGTATTTTCCATACATGCTGGGTAAGCTCATCAACAGCGACAATACCGGCAGGCGAAGCAATGCTTTCTTTGCCCATCTTATTTTTGACATCTTTCGGGTCAACCGACTGTACGTGCTCAACTGCCTGCGCCCATAAATGCAACCCGGTATAACTTGCAACCATAGGTGCATTAATCAACCGTTGCTGCCCAAAGCGTTGCTGAAATTTTTTAACAAATAAGCGATTTTCTGCACTGGCAATACTTTGAAAATAACTCCAAACAGCATAATGGCCTTGCATAATATCCCAACCAATCTTTGCAAATTCAGGTTCAGCAATACTCAATGAAATAACAGGTATATGATTCACTGCCTGTAAGGCTGTAAAAAAAGCAATATTACTGTCACCATTTATCGTATTCAAAATAACATCCGGCTGTTGTTTTTGTATATCAGCAATCACTGCCTGTACATCGGAACTGCCTAGCGGTAAATAACGCTCTGCCAACACAACGCCTTGCTGTGCAAACAACAAATCTTTGATAATTTGATTAGCCGTGCGTGGAAAAATATAATCCGAACCGACCAAATAAAAAGTACTCCCCAAATGCTTTAATGCCCAAGCAATACTCGGCATAATTTGCTGATTCGCCGTCTCCCCCATATACATAATATTAGGTGACTGCTCTATGCCTTCATACTGCACAGCATAGAATAATAAATGCTGATATGTTTCTACCACCGGCAATACTGCTTTACGACAAACAGATGTCCAACAACCAAAGATAACCGACACGCCCTCTTCGACTATTAAACGCTCAGCCTCTTTAGCAAATTCTGCCGGTTCAGACGGGGAGTCCACAATAATAGGTTCAATAGCACGCCCTAACACTCCACCGGAAGCATTGACTTCTTCAATCGCCAATATCAGTGCATCAACTAAAGATGCCTCACTCAAAGCCATTGTCCCTGAAAGTGAGTGCAAAATACCCACTCGAACAGGAGACAGCTTCTCAGTATAACTTAGGACAAACTGCATAAAGACAAATAACGTCATTAGCAAAAGCAATAGGCTTATCATTTTTTTCATCATGGTTCCGTATCAACCTAACAACAACTTCGCCGAAATCAATAACGTCACTATCTCAAAAGCACGTTTAATCCACCTATTACCATGTTTAATGGCCAAATGTGTTCCCAAATATCCCCCTAATAAAGACCCCAAGAGTAATGCAGGCAACCAATCCCAACGTATATTACCAAAAATTCCTAAGGTCACCGCACCCGCGCCATTCCAAAACAAACCCACTAAAATAAGCGTATAAGCAATCGCTCTTTGATAATCCATACCAAACCAGCCGACTAACCATAATGTTACAAATAAACCGGTACCGGATGTCAAAGAGCCATTTAAAAAGCCTAAAAAAAATAAAACACTCCCACCAACAATATAGCCAAATTGATGCCTCTGTTTAGGTTGGTATAATTGGCCTAATGCAGGTTTTAAAATGGAATAAATACCTAAGCCTCCGGTCAATACTCCCAGTGCAACCACCGCAATTTTCTCCGGCACAAACAAGATAACGCGACTTCCCAAAATGACCCCCGGTACACCAAGCCCCAAAATAAGTAAAACAAAATGCCGCTCTAAACGACTTGTTTTTAAATAACGCAAAGCCGCACCTAAGCCTAATGCCACACTGGCCACTTTATGCGTTGCCAAAGCAACGGCAAAATTCAAGCCCAAAAAAATCAAGGCAGGAAACTGAATCAACCCTGCACCGCCTCCACTAAAAGACGAAAAAGTATTGGCTATTAGCGAAATAATAAAGAGTATGCCTTGTTCTAATAAATCCAAAATAGAGCACCCAAAAAGGAAGAAAAGAAGTTCATTACCTTAAAAAAAACAAACCAATTCTATCACGACTCATGCATAACAGAAGCCATACCCATCTGTACACAAAACTAAATGGCACAACTGCACTGACTCAATACAAATTTTATGGCCTTTACAACCCATAATAACTTGACTTCATAAATACCCCGTGTAACCCTTGGTTATTATTCAACACGAAGAGGAACAACGATGACCATTACAATAGGCGCACAACTCCCGGCAGGCCAGTTACATGAATGCATTGAATTTGATACCGTATCAGGTTGCCCTACCAACCCACAAGCACAAGATGTTTTAGCAGAAGCGCGAAATAAAAAAATTATTATTTTTGGTGTCCCCGGTGCATTTACGCCCCTGTGTTCTGCACAGCACTTACCGGGTTATATTGAATACGCCGAATCATTAAAAGCAAAAGGTATCGATGAAATATGGTGTATGGCAGTCAATGATGCCTTTGTCATGGCCGCATGGGGGAAAACACAGGATGCAACCGGTAAAGTACGCATGCTTGCAGATGGCAGTGCCAAATACACCAAAGCACTGGGCTTAGATCGTGATCTGACCGATGCCGGTATGGGCATTCGCTGCTTTCGCTTTGCCATGTTGATTGATAACGGTGAAGTCAAATACCTTGGTGTGGAAGGCTCCGGAGAATTTGGCGTTTCAAAAGCAGAGACACTATTAGCACAACTAGGCTAATACAACGCCTGTTATACTAACACGTAATGAATGCGGTACTTAACTTTACAAAGTAAATATATCGCTATAAGAAAAGA
>JALSIU010000357.1 GCA_026989715.1 Methylomonas sp. | reverse complement strand
TTCGCCTTCATTCAATCGCCCAGCACCATCATTACGATTATTGCGTTGCAACGCATTGACTAATTGCTCAATACTGATATGACGCGCACTTAATAAAGCATTGTCAGGTACCACCGCAAAAGACCGCACCAAGCCGCCTAATGTATTAACATCAGCAACTCCCGCCACTGTGCGTAGTGCAGGACGTATCACCCAGTCCAACAAACTACGCCGTTCCATTAGGCTCAAATCACCGCCTTCAATGGTAAACATAAACATTTCACCTAAGGGTGTGGTCATCGGCGCGATACCGCCTTCAACTCCTTGCGGTAAATTAGCCCATGCGCGACTTAAACGCTCAGCAATTTGCTGTCTGGCCCAGAATATATCCGTACCTTCTTCAAAATCAATCGTAATATCCGTTAAAGAATATTTGGCAATGGAGCGCAACATGGTTTGATGCGGAATACCTAATAATTCCACTTCAATCGGCGCGGTAATTCTCGCTTCTACTTCCTCTGGTGGCATGCCCGCCATTTTGACAATAATTTTTACCTGAGTGGGTGACACATCAGGAAAGGCATCAATCGGAATATGTTTAAAGGCCGAATAGCCACCACCGATTAAAAGTAAGGTTACCAGCAACATTAATAATCGCTGGGTCAAAGCAAAACGAATAAAAGCGGCCATTATTCATCACCGCCTAAGCCTAATAAATTGGCTTTTAATGCAACCGCACCTTGTACCGCAATATCTACACCTGCATGCAAATAATTGCCCTTGATAATGCTCTCATGCCGCTCTCGACCGACGACGTGAACGGCTTGAGCCATAAAGCCACCAGAATTGCGCACAAAGAGATAAGTGACACCTGCAGATTGCGCTAACGCTGAATGCGGCACTTTAAATAATGACGCGGTACTGTTTTGGCTAATTTTCACATTCACCGTTTGTCCCAAACGAATAGTCTCTTGCATCGCCTTGACTTTAGCTCTCACCAAAACGGTTTGATTCTGCGTATCAACATTTTTAGCGATTAAAAAAATCTCGGCGGTAGCTCCACTGCCTTCAACCATTACTTGATCGCCTAAATGTACTTGCGCAATATGTTGTTGCGGAATACTAATATCCAGCCAAAGCGTATCAAGATTAGCAATGCGAAATAAAGGTGCTAAGGCATCCACACGCTCTCCTGCAATCACATTACTTTCCAATAAAATACCTGCAATGGGCGAAATTATCTTGAGTTCGCTATTTAATCTACGCGTTTTTTCCAAATCATTAATATTTTGTTCTGCAACCCCTGAAATCTCTAACAATTGTCGAGTCTCATTAAAATGCGCCATAAGCACCTGATAACGAGTCTTCGTTTGCAACCAGCGACGCTCAGCAATCACCCCTTCTTTATGCAACTGTTGATCGCGCACAAAATCTGCTCTAGCCACCTGTAAGTCATTGATTGAACTTAAGTGGTGTCGCTGTAAAGTTAATAAATCAGCACTTTTTATAGTCGCTAATAATTGATTTTTATTAACTTTATCCCCTACATTCACATAAATACGGGTAATCAAGCCGGCATAAGAGCTACTGACAAAGAATTTATTGGCGGCAGGAATAGACACTTGTGCAGGTGCTTCTAAAAGCGGTGCTGATGTAACGCTTTGTAACTTACCGAGCTTAATGCCTAAATTATCAATTTGCTCGGCAGATAATTTAATAGATTGTTGCTCAGCAAATACCGACAAACTTAAAAAACAAACGATTAAAACGACTACTGTTCTCATGGCATGACTCCTACGGCTTGATTATAAAAGGCAATGTCACGCTGTAAACGAATACGACTTTCTCGTGCATTATTAATTGCCCTATAGGCTTGGGTTTGTGTGATTAAAAAATCGGTTAAATTAATCTCTCCGGACGAAAAACTAAGATCCGCCATTTTTAAACGCTCTTGTGCATTAAGCTGCATTTGTTGAGCAAGTGTGGATTGCTCTAATTCAACACCTAATGTATGTTCGGCTTCATGCAAGCGTGCCAGTAAAGCGCGGTATAAATGTGCTTTTTCTGCTTTAGCGGCCACATAACTGCGGTTAGCAATTGCAATTTTAGGTGCTAAAAAAGCCTGGCCACCAAAAGGAATATTGACCGCAAAAACCATGCTATTAATAGCACTATCGGTACGCGCCCCTCTTTCTGTTACCCCGCCAATGGCTATGGTGGTTTTTCCTGAGCCTTGCGCACGAATCCACTCCATTTTTGCTTTTTGCTTTGCAATTTTGCTATTGATGGCGGCTAATGCAGGATGGGTCTCATTGATTGTTGTTATCGTACTTTTTACTTCAACAACCTGCTCCGGCACTTTATCGGTTTGAGTCAAAAAATAATAACGCTTACGCGTGTGCATAACTGCCGCTTCTTGCTGAATTAAAGCCGCTCTTTTTTGCAAGGCTCTATTTTTAGCCAATAACAAATCTGACTTAGGTAAATCGCCTAAAGCAACACGGCGTTGTACTGTTGCCAACAATCGTTCTGCTAAAGCAAGTTCCTTTTTAGCTGTGTCATAGCGTAAGCCTTCCAGCTTTAATGACCACAATACCTCACGAACAAGCCCTGCCACTTTTAATTTAATCGCTTGCCCCTGCTGATTGGTATTGTTCGCCGCTTGTTCAGCTAACTGCAAGCCTGCATCACGTTGCCCCCAGTTCCATACCGGCACTTGTATAGAACCATCAAATTCATAAGCTCCCGTGCCTGTACCGGCAAAATCATCTTTATAATAAGTTTGTAATTGTGGCGCACCGGAAATCCAGCTGCGACCACGCGCATGCAATGCCTCGCTTTCTTGTTGCATTGCTGCAACCAAGGCATAATCAGGGTATTTTTCTAAAGTCTGATTGACTAAATCAGACAAACTTAATGCTGTATCAATGGATATCAAATCCACATGGTCAACAGCAGGTATCTCTTCAGACTGCGCGCTAGAGCTATTAAATAGCCAGCCCCATAGCAGTACATAAAGGAAGGGTTTAAGGTACATTTATTTATTCCTGTAAAAAATAGCCGCCCTTAAAGTTGCAATCATCTACCATCATAAAAAATGAGATAAACTTAAAATAACACGCAAGCAAGTACGTCAAAGTTTATCGACAAATTTTAAGCAAGAAAGCAAATTAAGAACAACGCATATGACTATTGCCATATCACGAATAGCAACAATATCTTTCAAATTTAAGCGTTAAAAAAGGTGATAAAACACCTTATAAGTGGAGTGACAATACAGGAGGTGCGCGTGGCGCAATAGCAGATAAATAAACAGAGGATACAACAAAAATAATAGGTGGAGAAAAACCGATTAATTTATTAAAAACAAGGGGATGAGTTAATTGAACATTCGTATCAAAAAAAATGGCATGTGCCAATTTCCCCTCTAACAAAAGTCTTTTTTGTTCGATGGCAAGCTGCATATCAATCGCCACAGCCGAATCATCAACACGACTTAATGCAGCAGAGTCAGATTGATACCATGCCCGACTAATTTCATCAATATGAATACCCTCGCCAATACTACCTATCATTTGCACATGCGCATGCACTAAGGGCGTAAACCCTTGTAACAACAATAATAAGCAAATGATTAATCGGCGTGAGAATAAATTCATAGTAATATACTAGGTTAAATATTTAACTTTGTAAATAATATTTTTCGCATATACTTATTTAGCTACTAGCTCTATTCTTTAATTTTTTCGCCATTCAACAAGCTATACACAGACAAGCAACCCGCACAGCAAAATGACTTGATACCGTCAACCGTCTCTAGGGAAAAGCCTTCAATTTCAACCGGCAAGCCACATAGGGCGCATTTAAGTATATCTGTACTCATAGATAATCCTTTTATACCTGATTAAATTTACGATCATACCACTGCATAAAATAACCGGCAGGCTGGTGCTTACCCGTGCGCAAATAAAATAAAGCATGCTCACTATTAATGGATGATTTAAGCAAATTACGGGCTTGCTCGGTACCACAAAAAAGCAACTGATCCCCTTCTTTGACTTTATGCATCATACTTGGCAATGGAATATTTTTTCCTTCAGAACGAATCACAAAAGGCACCAATGCCAATTCATGTTCACGATTACGCGGATCAGCAACAATATCCCCTAATAACACATCATCGCCATTATCTAAACAAGCAATAACAGCACGGCTTTTTTCACGCGTAAAATCGATGGTCACTAATAATGGTTTTTTATCCCCAATTTTTTTACGTAACAACCGTACGGTATCACGCAACACTTTATCTCGCCCCGGCTCTTTAGCCAGTAAATACCAGAAAAAATGCTTTAACAAAGGCGCAATCAGCAATAACATAATTTTGCGTGCCGTCACTAAAGTAGGTTGCATAATCATATCAACATGCGCCTCTGTAAACGCTAGCTCATTTTGATGGCTATTCTGACGCACAATGGTGAATAAATCTTCATTTAAACACCGGGCATTTAATAAGACACTTAAGTTCTGGCCATCATCATCTGCGGCTGCCAACAAGCCAACCGCATCCTCTATCCCTGCTTGGCGCAAAGTTTTAGCATTAGGCCTACCAACGATATAAGTTTCAATCTCCTCTTCCTTTCTGCGCGAGTGAGGGTCAATCACAGAGGTTTTAACGCCATTTTTAGTCAGCACATGATTCGCTTCCATTCCCATACGACCATAGCCGCAAATAATCCAGCGCCCGACAGGTGGATGCACACAAGATTCTAAAGTAGCTCCTTTATCTCCTACCAACCAGTTATTCATTGCATAGAAAACCGGGTTATTAATGCAGGCATTAAGTACTTTCGCAAATGTTTTAAAGGGGTCAACAATATGCACTTCTCCACCTAAAGTGGCTAAGGTTTCCTCAAAATCATTAATCTTGGACATGGTAATAACCCCCACATCTGGATTCAACAAACGGGCAATGGCTGAAATTTTAAGATTAATGGCTTCATTACTGGTAATAGATACCACCGCTTTGCAATATTTACTTTCCAGCCCAGCTTCCAATAAATGCTTAGGCACACTCGCATCAGCACATAAACCCGGAACAAATACTTTATAGTTACGTAATGATAAGGCTTGAATGCGTTCATCACTACTATCAATCACCACCGAGCGTAAACCGGCATCATTTAAACCGCGCACCAAAACACTGCCGGTATCACCAAAACCACAGATAATATAAAAAGGCTCTGATATGCGATTCACTTGCCGAGAAAAACGCCACTCCGCAACGGCACGAATAAAAAAATCATTTTGAAATAAGCGAATAATACTCCCTAGCGCATAAAACCAGGTAACAACACTCATATAGAGGCAAACAATCGCCCATAAACGTTGTGCATCACTAAATGCAAAGGGAATTTCTCCAAAACCGGTCGTCGTTGCCGTATAAGTCATGAAATAAAAGGCATGAAAAATACTTAAGTACTGCACTTTGCCATCAATGACAGGCCCCGGAATAAACACCATAACAGAGACCGCAATGACATAAACCAATAGCAATGTCATTAATGGCACGCGCATTTCGCGCATGACAATAAAGCTAACGCGACTGAGGTTATTAGGTATATTCATCATCAACACCGTCGTAAACTAAACTTACACATAAGAGCGTTAGCTTACAAGCGTGACATTAAGGTTTCAGAAACCAAAATAACCACCGAGATAATATTGGCAACCAGTGCACCTACAGCCAATGAGATAATATTCGTAATCACATCAGGAGTCATACCTGTACCGGCAACATGCACGGCATAAGTCCAATTCAATGAGGCGGCTAATAACTCAAAATCCGCCACTAAACTGGTAGCCAATAGAAGTGCTCCTATTTGTGAACGGTCTCCTAACTTCAAGCCTGTCGCAATCAAGTTCACCACAACCACTGCAAACAACTCAAACACACCATGATGCGCAGGGTTATCATATTCTCCTAACACAAATCCCACATTTAGAGTTAATGATAAAACAATGAAAAAACCAAAAATAACTTTCTCAAAATTCACGGAAAAACCTCAGTACGAAAGCGAAAAATAAATAATATCTTACCTTAAATACACGATTAAAAAACGAAAAAACTAGCCTTTGCATATCAACATTTGCTAATATAGAAAACTTATTAAGCAATTATCCTTAATCAAACACAAATCAGGAGTTTTTTATGGCTGTCACAGCGATGGATTTGGTAGCAACTGCCAAACAAAATATTACGGAAATTACGGTAAACGATGCAAAACAAGCCCTTGCAAACCAACTGGTTTTAGATGTTAGAGAACCGGCTGAATTTGCAGCAGGCCAACTTCCTAATGCCATCAATATCCCACGTGGCGTACTAGAATTTCAAATAGGCAACCACCCTGCATTTGCAGGCAAACAAGATGCCGATATTATCGTGTATTGCCAATCAGGTGGACGTTCAGCACTTGCCACCGAGGCTCTGCATAAACTCGGCTACACAAAAGCGGTCAGCATGGCGGGCGGCTATAAAGCTTGGTCAGAAGCAAGTTAATCCTATGCAACAACCGGATAGCCTGCGATTAGATAAATGGCTCTGGGCTGCGCGTTTTTTTAAAACGCGCAAACTTGCCGCTGAAGCCGTATCGGGTGGTAAAGTACATTTAAATGGACAACGCACCAAACCGAGCAAAGAAGTCAAAATAAACAGCCATTTAATCATTCATAAAGAACAATTTAGCTGGGATATTACCGTGCTAGGTCTTAACCCGCACCGCCGTCCTGCGAGCGAAGCCGCTTTATTATATGAAGAAACGCCGACCAGTATGCAACAGCGCGAACAAGCAGTACGCCAAAGGCAAGAAGAACGTCGTTTTATGCATGCTGAACCGAGTAGTCGTCCTACCAAAAAACAACGCAGACAAATTCATCAATTTAAACAAAAATAAACTACCGGCAAAACGCCCCTCTATAAACAACTCGGTGGCTTTGGCAACCCTGCAATCTTGCAAGCGTATTTCAATGGCCCTTCAGGAAATAATTTCAGCAAATAACGGCTATTGCCTTTATCCTCACCTAACTGCGTTTTAATGGCCTTAGTAAATACCCGTGCATTAGGTAAATATTTATACTGCTGATAAAAATCACGAATAAACCACACAATTTCCCAATGCGCGTCCAGTAATTCAATACCATCCAGTAAAGCCAACTGCTCAGCAACCGCCTCATTCCACTGCGCCGTATCGGTTAAAAATCCTTGTTCATTGCGCATAATACTGCGCCCTTGTACGATTAACGCCACGTTTTTATCACAGTATGTTCAAGCGTGAGTTGCACAAAATCAACATATTCCAATAATATGATTTGCGGTAATACATCCAGTGCACTAAGCCCTCTTAAATGCAAGTCCGGCGCCAAGGCATAACAATGTCCCGCATGGCAAGATTGCAATAGTGGCTCAGCATGGTG
>JALSIU010000356.1 GCA_026989715.1 Methylomonas sp. | reverse complement strand
TGCAATACAAATACGCTGGCGTTGCCCACCTGAAAATTCATGTGGATAACGGTAAAGTGCCGACTCCGACAAGCCGACCTTTGCAAGTAACTCCACAACAATCTGTATAACCGCTGCATTATCTATTTCAGAATGTAATGTACGCAAGCCCTCTGCAATAATATCCAATATCAACATACGAGGATTCATTGCAGCAAAAGGGTCTTGAAAAATAATTTGCATAGCAGCGCGTTGCATACGCAACTGTTTCGGGGTCAAACCGGCCAAATCTACGCCGGCAAACTCAACCAACCCAGAACTTGCCGGAATCAAATTTAACAAGCCTTTTCCTAAAGTAGTCTTACCACAACCAGATTCACCGACTAAAGCTAGTGTTTTCCCCGCTTCTAGGCTAAAGCTCACCCCATCAACCGCCTTTACATGCCCAACAATTCGTTTAAAAACCCCCTTTCTAATAGGGTAGTACACTTTAAAATCAGTGACTTTTAATAAAACATCCGTATCCGCTTTTGCAGGCTCTGCGCAGTGGTTTATATCAGGTAGTGCCTTAAGTAATTTTTGCGTATAAATATGCTCGGGATGGTGAAAAATTTGTTGATTATTCGCCGTTTCAACAATACAGCCCGACTGCATGACCGCGACTCTATCCGCCATAGTAGATACTAATGCTAAATCATGGCTAATCAACCATAAAGCCATGCCATTTTGTTGTTGAATCTCCTGCAACAATTGTAGTATTTGCGCCTGAATGGTGACATCTAAAGCCGTTGTTGGCTCATCGGCAATTAATAGCTCAGGTTCTCCTGCCAAGGCAATGGCAATCATAATACGTTGTCGCTGCCCACCTGAGAGTTGATGTGGATACACTTTCATACGTCGCTGTGCATCAGGAATGCCAACTTGTTCCAACAAAGCCAAAACCTTTCTCTGGCATTGCGCTTGACTAAGAGAAAAATGTATTTGCATTACTTCAGCTATCTGCTGCCCAATGGTCATCACAGGATTTAATGAACTCATGGGGTCTTGAAAAATCATAGCCACTCGGCGGCCTCGCACTTGACACAGTTCTGCCTCAGGAGTACGCAGAATATCAATCTCCGCCAATTGTATACGCTCTGCTTGCAAATTTGCTTGCGTAGGTTGCAAACGTAGTACTGATAAAGCCGCCAAAGATTTACCTGAACCGGACTCCCCCACTAAGGCAAAGGTTTCACCGGGGTATATCTGAAAATCAATTCCTTTAATAACTGATTGCTGTGCAAAACTTAATTGCAAATTTGTAACGGTTAATAATGGTTTCTTCATACACTTACCCTTCTAGGGTCAAATGCATCACGTACCGTATCGGCAAATAGGTTCGCCGCTAATACCAAACTAAACATAAAGATAAAAGAGGCCGCCAGCGACCACCAAACAATAGGTTCTCGCGCCATTTCCAAACGCGCCCCATTAATCATATTCCCCCAACTATAGGTTGTTGGATCAACACCAATATTGACATAAGACAGTACGGCTTCCGCTAATACTAATGAACTAAAGTCCAGCACTACGGAAATTAAGATAATATGCATGACATTAGGCAATATATGCCGTATTAAAATTCGATAGCGCGGTACGCCTAAGGCACTGGCCGCCTGCACATATTCCATTTCACGCAATTTTAACGTTTCAGCTCGCAACATGCGACATAAGCCTGTCCAGCTAGTAACACCCAAGATGAGGCATAAAAATAATAAGCGCATATCAGCGCGAACGACCAAGCTGGTAAATTGTGCCTGATGGTTTGCCATATAAACCTGCACCATTAAGATGGAAGCGGCAATTAACAATACCCCTGGAATAGAATTTAAAGTTGTATAAATATACTGAATGACATCATCGACCCACCCCCGAAAAAAGCCGGCCAAAATGCCAAATACAATGGCTAAAGGCAACATAATCAAAGTGGTTAACGTCCCAATAACTAAGCCGGTACGAATACTTTTTATTGACTGATAAAAAACATCTTCCCCCACCTTATCAGTGCCCAATACATGATAATAAACCGACAAGTCAACTAACATATAACTCATGCCGCTTAGCAGTAGTAGCGTCATAAAAACTAAATTGACAGGTTTGCTTTGAAAAAAAGCTTGCCGCCGCAATCCATGATAGCAACAATAGATAGCAATAATTACCCCCGCACCTTTCGCAAAACCCAGTATCGCTTTACGAAAAATATCCCCCCATTTTTCAGTCGCAACGTCATGCAAATGCCTTGCGCCATATTCTAGGCGGCGATACCCCCAGTAACTCTCCTGATCTTTTACGCGAATTAACTCTTTGCTATAAAGATAAGCAGAAAAAGGGGCGGAATAACTTTTTTCTTGTTGCTGTCGTATGGGCGTGGCCCAATAATCCAGCACACTAATGATTGTATTGCCTTCAGCTTGAGCGGGTTTGAAATGAATGGAGTCCAATAAGCCAATCAACATAAAAAAAGTTAAAAAAACCAAAGAAGCCATCCCGACTCGGCTTTGAGTTACTTTTTTCCAAGGCCGAGTAAAATGTTCTTTTTTATGCAAACTTAAAAATAAAATAACAGCAACAGCAATCAGAAGAAAAATCAGCGCATCAGTCCATAAAACGATCATTGTTATATTTTGAAAAACGAAGTCAATATCGAATCAGTTAGGATATTTTTTAGCAGAAAATTCACTAAAGCACGACCAAAAGGAATTAGTGATCGCGCTGAATAATATATAAAGATAAGTCTCTTAATAAATCAGCTTCTGCACCAAAATCAGCCAAACTGGCAACCGCTTGCTCATGTAAATCTTGTGCTTTTTGTTTTGCCCCGTCCAAACCTAACAAGGCTGGATAAGTTGGTTTATCATTATCTTGATCCTTGCCTTGTGTTTTGCCCAACGTTGCGGTATCGCTTTCTTCATCTAAAATATCGTCTTTCACTTGGAAAGATAAGCCGATACATTTTGCATAATGATCCAGCTTAGTGGCGATAGCAGGGTCTAAATCAGGCAATGCCAAGCTGGCTAATTGCACACTGACCCGAATTAAAGCCCCCGTTTTATGAATATGCATATTTTCCAATTCGGGCAAACTTAATTTTTTACCTACCGACTCTAAATCAATGGCTTGCCCACCGACCATTCCCTGAGAGCCACTGGCTTTGGCAAGTGCAGTAATCATTTTGATACGCGTATCTGCATTCGCCTGCATACTCTCATCATTAGCCAAGGTCTGAAAAGCCATCGCTTGCAACGCATCCCCTGCCAAAATTGCAGTGGCTTCATCATAAGCAACATGTGAAGTCGCTTTACCACGGCGTAAATCATCATCATCCATTGCTGGCAAATCATCATGAATCAGCGAATACACGTGAATCATTTCTACTGCACAAGCAGGGCCATCTAATAATTCAGGGGCAACCCCTAGCGCCTTGCCTGCGCTATAAGTCAACATAGGACGCATACGTTTACCGCCATCTAAAGTGCTATATCGCATCGCATCATGCAGCCTTTGAGGTAAAACCGTATTGCTGGGCAGGCGTAATTCTAACGCTTTTTCGACACGCGCTTGGCAAGTGACTAAATATTCTTTTAGGGCGTTACTCATCTGTAAATGACTCCAAAGTTTGTTGACCGTTTTTTTCTAATAAAATTTGTACTTTTTGTTCAGCTTCTTGCAAGGACTTTTGACAAATGCGTGTTAATTTAACGCCTTGCTCAAATGATTTTAATGACTCTTCCAAAGAAATATCGCCTTGCTCTAATTGCTCCACAATCACTTCTAATTCCTTAAGCGAATCTTCAAATAATGTCGCGCTTTTCTTTCTAGCCATGTCGATAAAAATAATTTAATGATACGATATATTATTCCGCCTATTATATATGAAAACACACCTAAGTAATTAACAAGAAAAATGAGCAATACCTATAACGCTGCAGCAATTGAAGTTTTGAGTGGTTTAGACCCTGTTCGCAAACGCCCCGGCATGTATACCGACACCACCCGTCCTAATCATTTGGTGCAGGAAGTCGTCGATAACAGTGTTGATGAAGCCATGGCAGGATATGCATCGAGTATTGAAGTCACACTCTACAAAGACGGCAGTGTTAAAGTGCAAGATGATGGCCGCGGCATGCCGGTTGATATGCACCCGGAACAAAATATGCCAGGTGTCGAAGTCATTTTGACACAACTACATGCCGGCGGAAAATTTTCCAATAAAAATTACCAATTTTCCGGTGGTCTGCATGGTGTTGGTGTGTCTGTCGTCAATGCTTTATCGAACCGGTTAGAGATAGAAATCAAACGCAATGGCAAAATTTACCAAATGCAATTTGCCAATGGCGATAAACAAACCGAACTCACGGAAACAGGTACTGTCGGCAAACTCAACACCGGCTCTATGGTACATTTTTTGCCTGATGCAAAATATTTTGATTCCAATAAAATTTCAGTTATTAAACTAAAACATGTTTTACGAGCAAAAGCGGTACTTTGCCCTGGCTTAAAAATCCGGCTAGCTGTTGAACAGTCAAATGAATCATGGGAATGGCATTATCAAAATGGCTTGGAAGAATACCTATTAGATAGAATAGGTAGTATTGAGTTTTACCCTAATGAGCCTTTTATGGGCAAAATGTCTGCCGAACATGAAGCCGTTGAATGGGGCATTGTCTGGACAGCCGAGGCTTTGCCTGAAAATATTACCGAAAGCTATGTCAATCTAGTGCCTACTGCGCAAGGCGGCACTCATGTTAACGGCCTTCGTGCCGGACTGACCGAGGCAATGCGCGAATTTTGCGATATTCGTAACTTATTGCCCCGAGGTGTAAAAATTACCCCAGAGGATGTTTGGGAGTTATGCCATTACGTTTTATCCGTTAAACTGGAGGATCCACAGTTTTCAGGACAAACCAAAGAACGCTTAAGTTCACGCGAGTGCGTTACTTTTGTTGCAGGCATTGCCAAAGACTCGTTTAGCTTATGGCTTAACCAACATCCGGCGGATGGTGAAAAAATTGCCGAAGTCATTATTTTAAGTGCGCAAAAACGCTTAAAATCCAGCAAAAAAGCCATTCGTAAAAAAATTTCGGCAGGCCCTCAATTACCTGGAAAATTGGCAGATTGCGCTTCGCAAGATATTACGCGCAGTGAGTTATTTTTAGTGGAAGGGGATTCCGCCGGTGGCTCTGCCAAACAAGCGCGTGAACGTGAGTTTCAGGCAATCATGCCGTTGCGCGGTAAGATTTTAAATACCTGGGAAGTCGATTCAGCACAAGTTATGGCCTCACAAGAAGTACATGATATTGCGGTAGCATTAGGCATAGAACCTGACTCAAATGACTTGCAAGGCTTACGTTACGGCAAAATTTGCATACTCGCAGATGCTGATTCGGATGGTTTGCATATTGCGACCTTAATCTGTGCATTATTTTTTAAACATTTTTATAGTCTTGTCAAAGCAGGACATGTTTTTGTTGCCATGCCGCCTTTATATCGCATCGATGTAGGTAAACAAGTATTTTATGCCCTAGATGAATCAGAAAGACAAGGTGTTTTAGATCGCATTAAAGCCGAAAAACTAAAAGGTAAAATTAATGTGCAACGCTTTAAAGGCTTAGGTGAAATGAATCCAAGTCAACTACGCGTGACCACCATGAACCCTGATACGCGCCGTTTAGTCCAACTAACCATAGAAGAAGATGATGAAACCAATGAAAAAATGGATCTATTATTAGCAAAAAAACGGGCGCAAGATAGAAAACATTGGTTGGAAAGCAGTGGTAATTTAGCTGATATTTAATCTGGAAATTCTCAGCCTTTTAGGTTGGTGAAGACTCGCTGATTCACCAACCCTACCTAACGAGCAATAGCACCATGACTAGCCACGCATATATTGGCTGGCAACCACCATTTTATACTCTTCAATTTGCGGCCTATACAAAAACATGGCTAAGGCCGACAGCGCAACAAAGATATACAAGGTATTAAAACTATCGCCTAATATATACATAATAAAGCCATACAAGCCAATACTTTCCGCAACCGACATAGAGACAATAATCGTTAATAGATAACGAACTTTAGGGGCTAAATCCCCCTTCATAGTTTGATTGAGACGCAATAAAACATGCCGAATAAATTTCATTACCGGAAAGGTAACAATGGCAACTCCATACAATATTGATCTAATCCATATTCGCGTTGATTCATCAATACCCAGCTGTATCTGTTGTGCATAAATATGACACACGGCCACCATCGCTAACAGGCTCATTAACCCTATTGCCCTGATAATCCCCGCTAATAAAAGATCTGCTTGTAACTGTTGCTCTGTAGTCACCATGATTATTTTGCCTTTTGTTGTTCTAAGCGATAGGAATGCAATATGACCATAAATGCAAAAAAATCATATAAGCCATGAATGATAATGGGGGTGAGTAAATTGCGCGTACTACCGTAATCTAGGTACAATCCCAAATAAACACTGACAGCCGTTGCCATAATAAAATATAAAAATGTGACGGCATGAATTAAACCAAAAAGCAGGCTACTCACAATCAACCCTACCATTAACCCCCAAGAGTTTTCCATCCAAGGCTGAATGACACCTCTAAATAAAATTTCTTCAGAAACCCCTGCAATCATTGCCAAAACAAATAAATCAGTCCAATGATGTGTCGATAAACTCGGCCCTAATGTTTCGTGTAAAACATCTCTAATCGCTTGCAAAGCATCAGATTGAATTTGATTTAACGCAAAAAAGATTAAACATAAAGGCAAGGTTCCCATGATTCCATTTATCACAGCCTGTTCGTTAAAAACAATAAACTCAAAAGGGTCAATACTAGCTAACCAGCCCAAAAAAACAGCGACCAAAATTAATGCGCCCTCAAAAGAGCAAGCTGTTTTAAAAAATTTATCAGGTTCGATTGAGGGTTCATTCATAATGTTAATAATGCGATAATGATATGTTTTTATTTTTTTAAAGGGTATTACTCGTGCAATGTTTTATTTACAAAAGTAACAAAAAAGAAGAACTATATGTGTACCTTAGCAAACAAGATGACTTTTCTGACATTCCGGAAGCAATACTGCAAAGCATTGGTCAACTTGCCTATGTTATGACGCTAGAAATCACCCCTGAACGTAAACTTGCCCGTGAAAAAGCGACTGATATTCTTAACGGCATTGAAGAACATGGTTTTTTTATTCAAATGCCCCCCACACTACATCAAGCACCACAAAAATTGCAATAATAAAACTTAAAAGACAGCTCAAAGCCGCGCCTCAATAACGCGGCTTGTCTTAACTAAATGGAGCAAAAAGACCAAACTAAATTGCCAAAGGCGTAAAACCTTTATGCCTTTGGCAAAGTAACGCCTTCTTGCCCTTGGTATTTTCCGCCTCTATCTTTATAAGAGGTTGCACAAACCTCATCACCACTAAAAAACAGCATCTGTGCCACCCCTTCATTGGCATA
>JALSIU010000355.1 GCA_026989715.1 Methylomonas sp. | reverse complement strand
TTCAGCCATTTCATCGTGGTCTAAATCAATGAACTCATGTAATGGCACCATATCGTCATTCCATTGTGAGGGCGGGACAAATTTAAAATGCTTTTGGAAGCGGCCTTCAGTCATCGCCCAATCAGCAAAGGTTAATGGAACTGACATAGTATCTTCAATACCATATTCATCGACAAATTTTAATTCATAAGTTGTCCAGTCTTTGTCGATATCCGGGTTACCTTTAATGGACATGCTTTTTTCCCAGGTATCATCTTCACGAGGGTCATAAGTCATTAAGGGGTAGGCACGTGATTCCACAGCCAATTTGCTTTGCATATCGGTTGCATCATCGGCAACACCATGTTCAGGTTGGCAGACCGCATAAATATTGAAAATAGCAGGGCCGCGATAGTTTAAGCCATCAATATAGCCTTCAATTAAATGATTAGGGTGTGCAATGGAGCTTTGTAGGGTGTAGGTCGTGCGGTGTGCCATAGAAATAAGGCTCATTTCTTTACGGCGCTCAGTCTTGCCTTTCCATTCTTTGCCATAAGGTGCCATATCTGATACTTGCCCAATAAAGCCGGAGGTACAGGCTTGGCCGCCGGTATTGGAATAAACCTGAGTGTCTAAAATGAGTATTTTTAATGGCATGCCCGACATAATGCTGCGGGATAGGTTTTGGAAGCCAATATCGTACATGGCACCATCACCCCCGACGGTAACAACAGGTGGACAGAGCAGGTATTCTTCTTCAGAAAATTGATGCCAATCAAAATATTGAAAGAAGTGGTCTTGCTCGTCTTTATCATATTTATTGGCGATTTCTAATTCAGCCATGCGGATGGCTTTAAAGCCTTCCGCCATTTTGACCATATGACCTTCAAATACGCCCATTGCTAAAGAAGGCGCATCTTGAAATAAGTTGTTTGCCCAAGGGAATGGGTATGGATTAAATGGAAAGGTTGAGCCCCAAACTGACGTACAGCCGGTGCTATTGGTAATCCCCATTTCGACACGACCGTTCCCTGTTGGGCCTTGCTGGTATTGCCATTTTAGGTGTTTTAATTTGGCGACAATTTGTGATGCCCATTTTAGCCATTTGGAGTCTATCGGGTTTGTTGCTTTGCCTTCACTTAGCGCACTACTTAGTTTTGTGAGAGTTAAATCAACATTTTTATTTGCCTCAATCGCCGTTTCGATGGCTTCAATATCACTAATATCCAGTTTTTCAGAGAGCTTCATACGGATATGTTTTTCCATACCCGTAATTAATTGCTCAATCTTTGCCACTTGCTTTTTAACGCGGGGTTGCATTAATGAAGTGACCGTTCCTGTAAAGAGGTGAATAATAGTTTTTTCCCCACAACCTAAACACGCACCATCACCACAATTCATGGAAGAGTAGGTGCGCTTATCAAGTAGCATGGTGGTTAGTGCGCCAATCTTTTCGTCTAAATCATCGATACGTTTATATTTAGGGTTAGAGGTCGGCAGGTCATTCCAGTATTCCCAGTCATTGCGCAAGGTTTGAATGCTTTGTTCAGTTTGCTTAGTTGGTTCTAGTGCTTCATCAGGACAAACTTCCACGCACTCCATACAGCCTTTACAGGTCATGGGGTTTATGGTGATTGAGAATAAACCGCCATTGTTAGGAGTACGTTTATTGATGGCATCATGATAGGGCTTGGTAATGGCGAATTTAAATTCTCCCATTGCCTCTTTGAACCAGTCAAATTCCTGTTTCAGCTCTGCTTGTTGCGCTTCCGGGTATTCTTTAATGGTTTCGCCGATAGATTTATTAAAAATCGGGTCTAATACCGTGCCTTCGGATTTATCTGCCGTCAGTGCATGATATTTCTTTTCAACATGACGAATGGCGCGGCGTAAATGTTTGACGGTTTTACCCGTTGTTTCAATGCGTTTGATATTGGTTTCAAAGACTTCATTAACGCTATTGATTAAGCCGGGAATCGCACTATCAGGGCAAGCGGTATAGCAATCACCACAGGCAGTACAATTTTCGGGAATCCAAACGGGATGTTCGAAACGAATTTGAGTCATATCACGATAGATACCACTGGCGGCCGGAATAATGCTGAGTGCCATAAAAGGGTCGGCAAGATTATCATTGCCGCGACCATTGATATAGTTACTGCCGGTTTGCTCAAAAAAGCGGTGAATGTCTGAGACGGGGTCATCATTTGCCGGTTTTTGCAGTAACATTAAAGGGGCGGTGTTTTCTGCTTTTCGTGCTGAAGGCGCAACGTCCCCAACCGTCATATCGGCCACCGTAAGATGTTGAGTTTCGGTGAAGCCGCGTTTTACAGTGCGGAAGTTATCGGCAACGACTTGTTCTCCTTTATTGCCAAATTTGTTTTTAATGGTTTCATGGATGGCATCTAATATTTCGTCTTTGGATTTGCCTGCATTTTCGGCTAAATCCGTGGATTCAAAAAAAGCACCTTGAAAGGTCATGCCTTGCATTCGAAATTGTAGGTCAGGATGGTCGGTTTCTTCGCGTGCGATTTTAAAGCCATCTAGGTAGGCGACGCGAATATTTTTATCGACGATATATTGTTGTGATGCTTTAGGAAAAGTGCGCCAGACTTCTTCAGGGCTGGCTAAGTCACTTTGGATGATAAATACACCATGCTGACGTAAGCCGGCTAATGGGTTGGAATGGGTAAAGACATTTGGATCCGGTGCGATGACAACATCAACCTGTGCGTATTCGCAGGCGATACGAATGGGCTCGGGAGAGGCGGATAAATAATAGGTTGTGGGTTGACCTTTTTTTTCCGAACCATATTTTGGGTTGGCTTTGATATTGTAATCCAGCAAGTCAAATAAAGTCATTGCTAGGTTTTTGCCGGTAGTGATAGCCCCCCAGCCGCCTACTGAATGCATGCGTATCGTCATGGCATTTTTAGGCATTAGGTTAGGATTTTCTGAGCCTTTTAAAGCGAGGTCGCGAATCGCAGGGTAGGCATCGACTACAGCTTGTTGTTGCAGTTCTTGCTTAGGTGAAAAGGCATTGCTGCGGACAAAATCAATCCCTAAGTAAAAGAATTTTTTATGTTTCCCTTGTGGCAACATATTTTCGATGGCCGCAATAATACCTTCCGGTTGTAAATCACGGCTTCCTAAGCCAAAACAAGCTGAATAGAGCGGTGAGGTATCGGTTACTTTATTATAGGAAGCATATTCAGGAAATGGTACTTCTTTAGAATGACCATTTTCAAAGGCCTTGGCCATGGCATTACGAATTTCCGAAATAAGTGGTAAGTCTTCAGATAAAGGCTGGTCGGTGCGCTCCATGACGGTAATGCCTTTACGCCCTTTGGCGACGGCAGAAATTAAGTCACCGGGGAAAGGGCGGAAAACCGTCATATTTACTACGCCAACTTTAATATTATACGTTTGGCGCATATAGTCTGCCGTAGCTTGGGCAGTATTAATGACACTGCCTTGTGCAATAATTAAATAATCGGCATCATTACACCGATATTTGTCTATGCGTTGGTAACGCCTTCCTGTGAGTTCATACCATTCGTCCATGCATTCGTCAGTGAATTTTTCTACATGGTCAAAGAAATAAGGGCGTTGTCCTGCAACAGATTGCATGTAGGAATCTTGGTTTTGTACCGCGCCGGACATCATGGGTTTATCAACATCCCAGACTGCAGGAATACGGCGGCGTGATTCACCATATAAAATACGCTGTGCAGGGGTGGGGCAGTTGATAATATCATCTGGCCGACCTAAAAATTCTTCAATTAATTCACGTTCGGGCAGTTGTAAGTCTTCGATTAAGTGTGAGGTTAAAAAACCATCTTGTGCAACGGCAGCAGGATTTAAGCTGAGTTCGGCTATTTTGCGAGTGATAATATTTAAGTCGGCGACTTCTTGATTGTCTTTGGCAAAAATTTGAATAAAGCCGGTATCATCCATACAGTGATAGTCATCATGTCCACAGTGTACGTTTAAGGTGGCTTTGGTTAGTGCGCGACAAGCAATGTTGAGGACATAAGGTAGGCGTTTGCCGACAGCTGCATAGAGTGATTCATGCATATAGGCAATGCCTTGCGATGAGCTGAAATTCGTGGCGCGTAGACCTGTCATTGACATACCTGCCGTAATGGCGGCAGCAGCATGTTCGCCTTCAGGCTCTACAAAAATGAGCGGTCGGTTTGATATGTTGATATGACCTTTACTTTTTTCTTCAGCCCAGTGTTCGCCCATATCGGTTGATGGGGTGATTGGAAATGCGCCGGCCGCGTCACTGGCTTCGCGTTCACACATGACCACCGCCGCATTACCATCCATAGCCATACGTATGCCGGGGTATTTGAATTCTTTGTCTTGTTTTTTCTTGCCAAAAAGTGCCATTTGGATTCCTTTTAAAAATGGGTGTTGCTGTCGTAATAATTTTGGATAATTAATAGCATGTTATTAGCCAAGGGGCAATGCTTGTTCTCGGTGCGGTTTTGCGCCTTCTTTACCTTTACTTGCATAGGTCGAGCCTAGTTTATTATCTAGCCAAACAATCGCACCGGTTGGGCAACGTTCAATCGGGGTGCGGTCAACGTCAAAATCGGTATAGTGATCGTAGTCTATGACCGCGAGGTTGTCTTTTATGCTAATAAGGCCTTTAGGTGCATCGACGACACATTTTTCACACGCAGTACACGCGACTTCGCATTCTTGTTCGGCGGTATCACCTTCATCTAAACTTTTGCAAGCAACGTAGAGTTTTTGACTGACCGGCATCAGGGAAAATAAATCTTTAGGGCAAACTACCACGCAGTCATTGCAGGCGGTACATTTATCTTCGATAACAATGGGTAAGCCATGTTTATTCATGTAGATGGCATCAAAATCACAGACATCGGCACAGTCTGCCAAACCTAAGCATCCCCAGCTACAGCCTTTGCCGCCGCCTGAGACGACTGCGGCGGCTTGGCAGGATTTTAAACCTTCATATTTTGCACGTGTATAAGCCACATGTGTTCCCCCTGCGCAAGCGAGTCGTGCGACTACTTTATCGTGGTCTCCCATACCGACTCCAAGGTATAAAGCAATATCTGCATTTCCTTCAGGTGTGTTGACGGTGCATTCTGCCGGGCTTTTAGTACCTGCAACTAAGGCTTCTGCAAAAGGGCGACAACCTGGAGTGCCGCACGCACCGCATTGTGCTTGTGGTAGCATGTCATCCACTTCAGCAATACGTGGGTCTTCATAGACAAATAATTTTTTATTGGCAATCGCGAGTATGATTGCAAGAATGACTCCAAGAGCAATCATAAAGAGGGCAGCCGTAATTATGGTTGATATCATAGTGAACCAAAGTTGAGTGAGCTGATATTATTTTAGACAATGAGCTTAAAGTAAATGACCTATTGTCGAGTTTTAAATTGTATTGAGTGCGTTATGCACTTGTTATGATGTTCAGGAGACTGCTCCCATAATATTGGGATGATTAAGTCCTTTTTCAAGTTGTGAACATTCCAATGTTAGTTGTTGCTTTTTGGTACGGTGATACAGTTTGGTACTCAGCAACTTTAACATTATATACCAAAGGAATTAATTTTTTGTGAACAAAAATAACAATAAGTGGATAAATATTTAATGTTTAATCTTGACATTTGTGTTTAAGTTGCTAAGGCGCAAAACGGCTGGAAAGTTGTGCAATACGTCGAATTTAGGGATAATGCGGGGAGTTTAATCAATTTTGGTCTGTAATTATGAATGAAGAAATGGCGCAAGGCGTTGAATTAATGTTTACTGGAATGGGAATTGTTTTCCTTTTTTTGGTCATGTTAATTGGTGCAGTGAAATTAATGGCTTATTGTGTGACTACTTATTTCCCGGAAGTCACTCCGACTAACAATATGGCCGCTAATAAACCTGTTCCGGCCAATGCCGCGACACCGGCTAGCACAACTGCTGCCATTACCGCAGCAGTTCATCAGCACAGAGCTAAATATAAATAAATCTGTTTGTATAAACTTGGCCTCTACTCTGTTTGGTTAAAGTTAAAAACAGCGATAAAAAAGTCATAGGAAATCAGCATGGCACAAGAAAATAAGCCTTTAGGCATAACTGAGCTCGTCTTAAGAGATGCGCATCAATCCATTTTGGCAACTCGTTTACGTATTGAAGATATGTTGCCGATTTGTGAAAAATTAGATCAAATTGGATATTGGTCATTAGAAACTTGGGGCGGGGCAACGTTCGATTCTTGTATACGCTACTTAGGTGAAGATCCTTGGGAACGTTTACGTCTATTGAAAGCCGCAATGCCTAATACGCGGCAACAAATGTTGTTTCGTGGACAAAATATCTTAGGCTATCGGCATTATGCTGATGATGTTGTGGATAAATTTGTAGAGCGTGCTGCTATTAATGGAATTGATGTGTTTCGCGTTTTTGATGCCATGAATGATATGCGTAATATTGAGCATGCCATTAAAGCTGTTTTGGCAACAGATGCGCATGCACAAGGCACGATTGCCTATACAATCAGCCCTGTACATACTATGGATACTTGGGTGGCATTAGGCAAGCAAGTGGAAGATATGGGAGCGCACTCGCTGTGTATTAAAGATATGTCAGGCCTATTAACGCCTTATGTTTCTTATGAATTGGTATCTAAATTGAAAGCAGCTTTGGATATTCCTATTCATATGCAATGTCATGCAACCACCGGTTTCAGTGTTGGCGCGACTATTAAAGCCATTGATGCCGGTATTGATAATGTTGATACGGCAATTTCTTCGCTCAGTATGACTTATGGCCATAGTGCAACTGAGACAATTGTGGCAAGTTTGGCAGGTCATGAGCGTGATACAGGTTTAGATTTAGCTAAGTTGGAAGAGGTGGCGGCTTATTTTCGTGATGTGCGTGCTAAGTATGCACAGTTTGAAGGTAGCTTGAAAGGGGTTGATGGACGTATTATTTTGGCACAAGTACCTGGTGGTATGTTGACCAATATGGAAAACCAGCTTAAAGAGCAGGGTGCCGCGGATAAATTTGATGAAGTCTTAAAGGAAATTCCACGGGTGCGTGAAGACTTAGGTTTTATTCCATTAGTGACACCTACTTCACAAATTGTGGGCACACAAGCGGTATTGAATGTGATTACCGGTGAACGCTATAAGAATATTAGTAAGGAAACAGCAGGGGTATTAAAAGGATTGTATGGACATACGCCCGCACCGGTTAATGCAGAGTTACAAGCACGTGTTTTAGATGGGGAAGAGCCGATTACTTGCCGCCCTGCTGATTTGCTTGAGCCTGAAATGGATACTTTGATTGCAGAAGTAAAAGAAAAAGCGGCGGCAGAAGGGGTAACGCTTTCTGAGCATGTGGAAGAAGATGCATTAATTAATGGTTTGTTTGTCCAGATTGGTTGGAAATTTTTAGCGAATCGCGGTAACCCTGATGCTTTCGAACCTGCACCGGATCCAGAGGCTTTTGCGGCGGCTAATGCACCGAAAGAGACGGCTGTTGAGAGTTATACCGTTAATGTGAATGGGCAAAACTTTAATGTTGCCGTCGGTCCTGGCGGAGCAGATTTG
>JALSIU010000354.1 GCA_026989715.1 Methylomonas sp. | reverse complement strand
CTAACTTTTGAAAAAAAAGATATTAACCTCAATGGCCTTGTAAATCCGTTTAAAAAATCTTTATAAAATTAATTGCTACTGCACTATCACCTCATAAAGCAAACTAGCATCTTGTGCATCTCTACCCTTTTTACGCAATACCAAGCCTAAATCCAACTGTTCTTGCAGTGCCGCTTTTGTGCCTGATAACTGCAACTGAAACACATGCTTGCCTTGCTCAACTTTGAGCCACTTTACCGAGCTGACCATAGGTAATGATCGCAAATATTGCTTAATATTAGTCTCCGCTGTCATGCCGCGAATACCCGCTATTTTCAAAACTTGCCGGTCGGCTTGCGCTTGGTCTGCATTGACTGCATAAAAGGCAGAAAGTTGCGTATAAACATGCTGTAAGGCATCCGCTAGAGTCTGCTTTAATTGTGTACAAGGCAATGTCCACTGCTCAATTTTACTATTAAAATTTAAGGTCCATTCCGACCGCCAACAGCTACGCCGTTGCACAATCTTGCCGGATAAAATGGCTGAGACATCATAACGCTCGGAAGCGGTGAGCAAGTGCTCCGGATAAGCACTTAATATATCCTTAGCCCTCACGCGTTGCTTTTCTTCCAAATCCATTAACGGCAATAAAATGGGAATACCTTTTAATTTAGCGGCGGCCTGCAAAGCGGTGTTGATATCAACATGTTGCTCAGGCTCAAATATTTCTTTTTTACCAAACCGCTCAACGACTAGCCAGAGCAAGACTTCATCACGCACTTCATTCCAAATGGATAATTGACTACTGCGCATTAATTCCATTAAGGTCTCTTCATTAAACATAACCCGCATCGTGCGCGGTGAATTAGCCTCTTTGCCATCCGAAACCAAAGCATATTGATATTGATCCACATAAGCCGCTGCATTATTTAATGCTGTTAATACGGTAGGGTCTTGCATAATATCCGCGCCTGCCATCACTCTATTCAGCACAATCACCAAAGCTTCGCGCAACGCCGCATTTCGATCATCCCGAGACTGACTACGCGTAATGACCTCTGCTTCAAACAAGCCTTTTATCTCCACAGCTGACACCCATTGCGTGAAGAATAAGCTACAAATCAATAGAAACCTAATAAGCACTTTTATATCCTTAATTTTCTCTTGTACAATGTATAACTATAATTTAATTTTACCGATAAGAGAACACTCGTGAGTGAAGATAAACAAGAGAGTTTAAACTACAAAAGTGCAGGTGTGGATATTGCCGCCGGCAACTCCTTAGTCGAACGCATTAAACCCATTGCCGCCGGCACCCGTACTGCGGGTGTTATGGCGGGTTTAGGAGGATTTGGCTCTTTATTTGAGCTACCATTAGACCGCTATCAACAGCCTATTTTAGTCTCCGGTACCGATGGCGTGGGCACCAAATTAAAATTGGCAATTGAGCTTAAACGACACACGACAGTAGGTATCGACCTAGTGGGCATGTGCGTCAATGACATTATTGTACAAGGCGCGGAATCACTGTTCTTTTTAGATTATTTTGCGACCGGCAAACTGGATGTAGAAACAGCCGCGGCCGTTATCGAAGGTATAGGTGAAGGCTGTAAACGAGCGGGAGCGGCTTTAGTTGGTGGAGAAACCGCTGAAATGCCAGGCATGTATGCTGATGGTGAATATGATTTAGCGGGCTTTTGTGTCGGTATTGTTGAAAAGGAAGCCATTATTGATGGTAGCAAAGTGGCGGCAGGTGATCAATTAATCGCCATCACCTCTTCAGGGCCGCACTCTAATGGCTACTCTTTAATTCGCAAAATCATTGAGCGTAGCAATATTCCATTAACAGAATCCTTGGAAGGCAAAAGCTTAGCGGATCACTTAATGGAGCCTACTCGGATTTATGTCAAACCCTTATTGCAATTAGTCGATACAGTATCTGTGCATGCCATGGCGCATATTACAGGCGGCGGCATTACTGAAAATCTACCACGCGTTTTACCCGCAGGACTCAGTGCCAACATTGACCTAAGTACTTGGCAGTTCCCTGCCATTTTTCAATGGCTACAAACACAAGGCAATATCAGCCAAGCCGATATGCTGACTACGTTTAATTGCGGTGTCGGAATGATTATTGCCGTAGCGGCCGAAGATGCCGAAACCACCCTGAATACACTCAATGCCGCAGGTGAACAAGCATTTACTATCGGCCACATTATTAGCACTCCTGACCAAAACCAAGTCAATTATATTGCCGGCTAGTTTTTAAAAACAACCACATATCATCAGCTGGGTTAATGCATAAGACTCTACATCTTATTCATTAACCCGATCTATTGTAAGCTACACATCTGTGCAATATAAAGCGGCCAAAAAAGCTGTATAGCCCCCTACTATCCAATCCCTTATTCTTTACTTGTCACACACAAGTTTCTCATTTAACATGATTTAGCCACTGCCATCTTGCTTTTCCATATGAGGAAAATATGGCCATCTCCCCCTTAAACATCCTTTTTATATGTCATTTTTTAAAGACCTGAGCTTACCTCGTTTTTTTCCCATCATTCTAATCCTCTGCATCATGCTTGCCGTTATGATTGTGAAACTGCAACCTAAAATGCAACATGAACCCAGTGCAGGGCTGATTACACCAGTACACGTTATAGACCTGCAAGCCTATCAGGTTCGGCCTAGCATTATTGGATTTGGCCTCGTTGAACCAGATATATTATTGGAATCCAAAGCAGAGATTTCAGGCAAAATCAGCTATGTACACCCCCAACTACGTAATGGGGCTATCTTACCCAAAGGTACGGTCGTTATTCGCATAGAGCGCGAGGACTACCAGTTGGCCTTACAACAAGCGCAAGCTATGCTGGCAAGTCAACGCGCACAATATCGCAAAATTAAATTAGAAAAAAATAACTTATATGCAAACCTTAAAATAGTGCAAAAAAAGCTAAAATTAGCACAAACTGAGCTGGCTCGCCTGCAATCTTTGCTTAAAAAACAATCTGTCTCCCAGTCCAGCCGCGACCAACAGCAATCTAAAGTGTTGCTATTACAACAAGAAGTTCAAAAACTAAATAATGATTTAAAAACATTACCGGAACAAATCACCAGTGCCAAAGCAACACTGACTAATGCAGAAGCCGTGCTTGCAACGCAGCAACGCAATCTGAGTCGTACTGAAATTCGCTTGCCATTTAATGCGCGAATTTCCGAACGCGCCATTGATGCAGGGCAATATGTGATTAAAGGTAGCTTACTCTTTAGTGCGCAAACAACCGATAAAATATTGATTAATGCACAATTTGCTTTACAGCATTTCCGCTTGTTAGCCAAAGATTTTCAACATCAAGAGGCACTAATTAAAGAAGCATTTTTATCCGGTTTTTCCAGTGAGACATTCGAGCAATTAGGGCTGAGTGCAAAAGTACGCTTAACAGAGCAACGCTCACCGTATTGGCCTGCAAAAGTAGAGCGCATTATTGGCCAGCTTGATCCTGCCACCCGAACGCTAGGCATTGTCGTCAGTGTTGATAAGCCCTATGAGCAAATTGTGCCGGGAATCAAACCACCGCTCATGCAAGGCATGTATACCGAAATCTTATTACAAGGCCGCCCCAAAACATTTTATGTTCTGCCTCGTACTGCCTTGCATGAAAATGAAATCTATCTCATCAATCAACACTCACAATTGGAGCGGCGCGTTATCCGGCATTTCCAAGTTCAAGGAGAAATGGTGCTGTGGGAAACCGGTCTAAACGCAGGCGAACAACTTATCGTATCCGATTTATTTCCAGCGGTTGCCGGTATGCAACTTAAAGCCATACCACATAAAGAGACAGCAAAACGTATTACAACATGGGTACAGGAAGCAAGATGATTCGTTATTTTATCGAACACCCAACAGCGGCTAATTTATTGATGCTGTTACTTATTGTGATGGGTTTAACGGCACTGCCTTCGTTAAAACGAGAAACTTTTCCGGAAATTGCCCGCTATGAACTGGAAATCAAAATTCTCTACCCTGGAGCAACACCCCGCGAAATAGAGCAAAAATTATGTAAACCCTTAGAAAACAATATTGATGGCACCAGTTTTATCAAAGAGCTACGCTGTGAAGCGCGTCAGTCTATGGCTCTGGCCACCGTCAGCATGCAAGAACAAGGTAATTTCGTACAATTCAGTGATGATATTAGCAGTGCCATAGATGAGATTGACAATTTCCCGCAAGAAAGTGAAGAACCGGTTATTCGGGAATTAGGGCGCACTCAAGATGTTGTAACCATTGCCTTAAGCGCGGCTTTGCCTAAAACAGAGCTTAAAGATTTGGCCGAGCAAATAAAAGAACGTATATTGCGCACGCCCGGCATTCCCCTAGTCAGTATCGAAGGCTTTTCCCAGCGGCAATTTCAAATTCAACTCTCACAAGATAAATTGCGTTTATACGGTATTAGCCTACAAACGGTTGCCACGGTGGTTGCACAACAAAATTTAGATTTACCGGCGGGAGAAATTCAAACTGACAAACGCGACTATCAAATTCGCTTCAACGATGAACGCCATTCACCCGAAGCATTGCGCGAGCTGGTTATTCTTAAAGGCACGCACGGTAACGAAGTACGTCTAGGCGATATTGCAAGCATTATAGATACTTTTGAAAAAGCAGAAGACAGTGCCACTTATAATAATATGCCCACTGCTTTTTTAAAAATACGTAAAAACTCACAAGATGACAGTTTACGCATTTTAGAGCATGTTAAGCACTTTATTGCCCAAGAACAACAACATTTACCTAAACAAGTCTTTTTCAATTTAACACAAGATTTTACCAGTGTTGTCAGTGATAGAATTGCCTTATTGATTAAAAATGCATGGCAAGGATTATTGCTGGTGTTTATCGTTATGTGGTTATTTTTTGGCACACGTTATGCGTTTTGGGTCATTATGGGCTTGCCGGTATCATTTTTGGCGAGTGCATTTATATTAGAGCAATGGGGCATTAGCATTAATATGCTTTCCATGGTCGCTCTGCTATTAGCACTCGGTATTCTAATGGATGATGCCATTGTCATTAGTGAAAGCATCGGTAAGCAGCTTTCTTTAGGGAAAACACCCATGCAAGCGGCAATAGAAGGGACAATGCTGGTTAAAACCGGTGTGCTTTCCTCTTACATTACGACACTCTGCATCTTTACCGGCTTACTATTTTTAAAGGGTGATATTGGGCAATTACTATATACCATCCCCGCTGTTTTAATTTCAGTGATTAGCATTTCTTTGGTGGAAGCTTTTTTGATTTTGCCGCACCATTTGCAGCATTCCCTCAGTCATGCGCCTGCGCAATCTGTCAGTCAAATTCGACAACAATTTAAAGTTTATTTTGATAAATTTCAATGTAACGTCAATGCCTGGGTCAAGCAATCGATTCGTTTTCGTTATCCCTTTATGGGCGCAGTCGTCGGCACTTTTATTTTATCGGTTAGTTTATTGGTTTCCGGCGTGGTTAAATTTTCCGCCTTTCCTAATGTAGAAGGTGATTTATTACAAGCACGCTTACTGATGCCCGTGGGTAGCTCTTTACAGCAAACGCAACAGGTCATCACTAAAATCAATGCAGGCATTCAAGCCGTTGACAGGGACTATCAAGCGCATTACCACACACCGCTTGTTCAAGGTATGACCGTTCATTATGGTATGAATGCGGATGCTTTTGAAAGCGGTGCACATTTAGCAACGCTCAGTGTTGATTTGCTAACGGCCGAACAACGCGAACAATCCATTAACCAAATTGCAGCACAATGGCAACAATATTTAGGTGATATACCTGAAGCATTAAATATCGCCATTAAAGAGCCCGTTACTAGCCCCGCAGGGCGTGCAATTTATATTCGTTTACAAGGCGATAATTTAGATCAGCTCTCCCAAGCATCACATCAATTGCAAAACTGGCTGGCAGGTTACCCGGGGGTCAGTAATTTGATGGATGATTTACGCCCCGGCAAGCCCAAATTTACCTTAAAATTAAAACCGGGGGCGTTTGCATTAGGCATTAGCGCACAAGATGTCGCCAGCCAATTACGTGCAGCTTATCAAGGTATAGAAGTGCTGGAAATGGCAATTGGCTTAGAAAGCTATGAACTTATTGTAAAACTCGCCGATACCTCTAAAAATACGCTATCTGACTTTGATTATTTCCCCATCATTCACCCACAAACAGGAAAAGTTATCCCCTTAGTGAATGTTGCGACAATCAGCAACACACGCGATTATTCAAGAATTCAACGCATTAATGCGCAGCGTGCCGTGACTATTTATGGTGATATTGATGCCGCGGTTAATAATACCCAAGCGGTTTTTAAAGATTTAGAGACGAATTTCTTAGCAGGCTTTAAACAAAACTACCCTGACATCAATATACATTTTGAAGGTGAAATTAAAGAAGGTCCTCTCACACGTAACTCCATGCGTAGCAGTATGCTATTAGGTTTATTGGGCGTGTTTATTTTGCTCAGTTTGCAGTTTCGCTCTTATACCGCCCCCATCTTAGTGATGAGCAATATTCCTCTGGCATTTATCGGGGTTATTTTTGGGCATTTATTATTAAACTTAGATATTACCATGCCATCCTTGCTTGGCTTCGTTTCCTTGGCAGGTATCGTCGTCAATGACTCCATTTTGTTGGTTGAATTTATTCAAAAACATATTCGTGCCGGTATGAGTCCGCACCAAGCGGCGGCACAAGCCAGTAGTGAGCGTTTTCGCGCGGTCATCCTCACCTCACTCACCACCGTTGTCGGTTTGACACCATTATTATTTGAGCAAAGCCCACAAGCTCAAATTTTAATTCCTTTAGCGACCAGCATTGTCTTCGGCATCAGCGGTTCTACATTGTTAATATTATTTGTTATCCCTTGTCTGTACGCTATTTTAGAAGATTTTGGCATACTTGGTTCTACCACAAACCAAGTAAAACAAAGCCCTTCAGCATTTGATGACAAAAAATAAATCTGCACTGCAAATATGGGCTTGAAGGAAAAATTTAACTAAAAAGATACCAAGCAAACCCAAGCCAACTCAGCAATAATAATACCCAAGGCAACCCATGTTGCCGATAAACCACCTCTTGGGCGGCAGGCTCTGTATGAGCGGCAGCTTTCTGGTGCTCTGATATTTGCCCCGATACTTTTTTAATCTTTTTATTTAATTCGCGCGATTTTTCCTTTTGTTGTTTTTTATACTGCTCAATCCCTTTTTGAATACCCTGTGCAATTAACTTAGTTTGCTCTTTAGTTTGCCCTGGCCGTTGTGTGGCCTTGGCAATTTTCATAGATTGTTCTTGAGTTTGCACTGAAGGTTGTTGCTTTTTTGCATATCGACTCATATTTCACCTATTGCCAAAAAATTAAAATGCGTCACCGGCACAGTTTACAATAATGATAGCATTTACTCGCGACTGCCCGGAAAAAGCTGATTAGCCACTAACACAGGAATCATCAATAAAATCATCAAAGCAATAAGTGTAAAGGCCGGATGAATAATATCTCTTAGCCAATAAGCAGCCCATGCCCCCCAAACCATACGCATAGGTCCTGGTAAGCGCACTATTTTTTCCGACTT
>JALSIU010000353.1 GCA_026989715.1 Methylomonas sp. | reverse complement strand
TTTTAATATCAGGATCTGGTTCTGGCAAAAGCATTATTATTAGGCGTAACTTTTCTTTTGATGTATGTGGCTCATGAAGTAAAGCTCTTAACCACTCAGCTCCATAGCGAAAAATAGTCTTACTAGGTCTGCCGTGTTTTTTTCGTAATGGGTTTCGCCTCATGCCGCCGCTCTCCCATTTTATAACACCAGCAGAAAGCAATCGTCAGAACGGCAAACAGTTTTTCAATGCGCTCTGCTTTGGTTAGGTGTGTTTCTTCTAAATTAAATCCACGCCCTTTTAAGCACTGAAATAAAGTCTCAATCGCCCAACGCTGTTGATAAGCCGTTAATGCTTGATCAGGAGCCTGATCGCAAGCAATAATCACCCAATCATCTGTGGAACGAAAACAAGCAAGATGAACGCTTACCCCCCAAATGGTGCGGCACTGATTAAGTACCATAGATTCCCCCGGTTTTAAACTGAATAGTCGTTTGACCGGTAGTTTTTTGTTTTGGTGCCGGTTAAATACTTGCGTGTTCGTAGGAATTCTTATGCAAAAGGGAATATTATTTTGTTGCAGGAAGCAAACCCAATCTTGCCCCCGAAACTCCCTGTCTGCCGTTAAGCACTGTATACGCTCACTGCCAAAATGACTGATAAATTGCCCAATTAAATTGATTCTCTCTTGCGTATTTGAGTTACCTGCTTTTTTTAGCATAACCCAGAAGAGAGGAATGGCTACACCCTGAACGGCAACAGCCAGAACCAGTATATTTATATGGATTCGTCCAAACTTCCAATGAGTTCGATCCAGACAAAGCAGCCACCGTCCTTCAGGTAAAAACCAAGCTTCTATCAAGTGGGCAATTGACTGCATGGATAACTTATCATTTGATAAAAATCGTTGGATACGTTTATAGTGTGAGTGAATTTGAACATGAGTACCAAAGCTTTCAGCCACTATGGCTAAATTGACGGTTCTTGTTCTAATGAGGCCGAAAATTAAAAGCGAAAGAAGCGTTAAGTGGGCTTGATTCCAATGAAAATAAGGGGCAATATATTTTTTAAGCAGGCGTGACTCTTCCATTAACTTCTTTTATCTTGAGTTATGTGGGTAATTTGTCGTTATTTTGCCTGATTTTTTGGATAAGTGCGGTTTTTGTCCTGTACAGAGTACTATTTCTTTAAAATTCGTCTTTCCCTGTAAAACAAATATTAATTTTGTTTTTTTATTTAGAGGCTGCGCAGAAATTATTTGTTAATTTTTACAAAGCCCTCATGATAGTATTAAGAAGATACAATATAATGGATAGTTTTTGCATAGCTGTTACAGCGTGTCATGCTACTTGATTTATTACGGCCGATATTATGAACCCAATACAATTTATTTTTTTAGCGTTTGTTAGCATTCCTTTTATTGAAATTTATTTGCTGTTGCAAATTGGCGGTATGGTTGGAGTATTGCCGGCCATTTTGTTGGTGGTCACAACGGCAGTGATTGGAGCAGGTTTACTCAGGCAGCAAGGTTTGGCAACCTTACGACGTTTTCAAGAGGGTTTGGCTAGAGGGGAGGTGCCGGCTTATGAAATGATTGAGGGGCCGATATTGTTGGTTGGTGGTGCTTTGTTATTAACGCCGGGCTTTTTTACCGATGTGATGGGTTTTGCTTGTTTAATTCCTCAGGCGCGTAGAAAAATTGCGCAATATATTATTGAAAAGCGTTTGGTGCAATCGGGTATGTCAGCACAGCAGCCGCCAAAAGAACAGCCTGATGTGATTGAGGGGGAGTTTAACCGAGAAGATTAGTCTTTTGCTGTGATTTAGACATAAAAAAAGCCCCTTGGAGAGGGGCTTTTTTATGCGCATTAAGCGGGGCTTAGTTTTTCGCTTTATCAACAATTTGATTGGCGGCAATCCAAGGCATCATTGCGCGTAGTTTTTCACCGACGACTTCAATAGGGTGTTCTGCATTTAAGCGGCGTCTTGCTGTCATTTCTGGGTAGTTGGTCATCCCTTCAAGGATGAATTTTTTAGCGTATTCACCTGATTGGATATTGGCTAATGCTTCGCGCATCGCTGCGCGGCTTTCTTCGTTAATGACTTGCGGGCCGGTGACGTATTCGCCGTATTCGGCATTATTGGAAATTGAGTAGTTCATGTTGGCAATGCCGCCTTCAAACATTAAATCAACAATCAATTTCAATTCGTGCAAACATTCAAAGTAGGCCATTTCTGGCTCATAACCTGCTTCAACCAGTGTTTCAAATCCCATTTTAACGAGCTCAACGGCACCGCCACATAAAACGGCTTGTTCACCAAATAGGTCGGTTTCGGTTTCGTCACGGAAAGTGGTTTCGATAATGCCTGAGCGACCACCGCCGATAGCTGAGGCATAGGATAGGCAAATGTCTTTGGCTGTGCCGGATGCATCTTGCTGAATGGCGATTAAATCAGGGATGCCGCCACCACGAGTAAATTCGGAGCGCACAGTGTGACCAGGTGCTTTCGGCGCAATCATAATGACATCTAAGTCAGTTCGCGGGACAACTTGGTTGTATAAAATGGCAAAACCGTGTGCAAAAGCAAGTGCTGCGCCTTGTTTGATGTTGGGTTCAATTTCTTCTTTGTAAAGCTGTGATTGGAACTCATCAGGGGTTAAAATCATGACGACATCGGCGCTGGCAACCGCTTCTGCAACCGGTTTTACTGTGAGGCCAGCCGCTTCGGCTTTGGCAACAGAACTGGAGTTAGTGCGTAATCCCACAACAACATCAACGCCTGAGTCTTTTAAGTTGTTGGCGTGTGCATGCCCTTGTGAGCCGTAGCCAATAATGGCGACTTTTTTACCTTTTATAACTGAAAGGTTGGCATCTTTATCGTAATAAACTTGCATTTGTTTTCCTGTGGTTTTAATTTAGAGAGTATTTTATAAGTGTAAGCCATCTTCACCGCGCGACATGCTGGTCGGGCCGGAACGTGCGGTTTCAATAATACTGCTTTCATCCAATGCTTGTACAAAAGCATCTAATTTTTCTGATGTGCCTGTCATTTCAATGACGTAGCTACCATTAGTGACATCAATGATTTTGCCGCGAAAAATATCGGATAAGCGTTTGACTTCTTCGCGTGTTGTGTCGTTTGTTTTGACTTTTACCAGCATTAATTCACGCTCTACGTGTGCTGCTTCGGCAAGGTCAATTAGTTTGACAATATCAATTAATTTATTTAGTTGCTTGGTAATTTGCTCAATAATGTCTTCATTGCCGCGCGTGACGAGGGTCATGCGTGATAGTGTGGCATCTTCTGTGGGAGCGACGGTTAATGATTCGATATTATAGCCACGCGCTGAAAACAACCCTGCAACACGCGATAACGCGCCTGCTTCATTTTCAATTAGGATAGAAATAATATGTCTCATTATGCCAACTCTCTTTCAATAGGTGTGCCTGGTGCAACGCGTAAAGTCATTTCTTGATGGCCTTTGCCGGCTTCAATCATGGGGTAAACATTTTCTGTGCGATCGGTGAGGAAATCAATGAAAACCGTGCGGTCTTTCATTGCAAATGCTTTTTCGAGTGCCGGTTGCACCTCTTCGGGTTTTTCTACGCGAATCCCCACATGGCCATAGGCTTCAGCTAATTTCACAAAATCAGGGATGGTTTCCATATACGATTGTGAATAACGGCTTTCGTAGTTAAGCTCTTGCCATTGGCGTACCATTCCCATATAGCGATTGTTTAAATTAATGATTTTAATTGGCGTGTTGTATTGTGCAGCAGTGGCAAGCTCCTGTATGCACATTTGGATACTGGCTTCCCCCGTAATACAAGCCACTTCCATGTCTGGGTGGGCTAATTTAACGCCAATGGCGGCAGGTAGGCCAAAGCCCATAGTGCCCAGCCCGCCTGAGTTAATCCATCTGCGCGGTTTGTCAAAATGATAAAATTGCGCCGCATACATTTGGTGTTGGCCTACATCAGAGGTGATATACGCATCTCCTTTAGTAATGGCGTAAAGCTGTTCTACAACGGCCTGTGGTTTGATGATGTCGCTATTGCGGTCAAACTCTAGGCATTGAGTGGTGCGCCAATGATTAATTTGTGCCCACCAGTTAGCTAGTGCGTCCGTATCAGGTTTGCTTGGGTGCTCTTGAATCAAGTGCATCATTTGTTCTAGCACTTGCTTTACTTCACCCACAATCGGCACATCTACTTTTACCGTTTTGGAAATAGAGGCAGGGTCTATATCAATATGGATGATTTTTGCATTAGGGCAAAATTCGGCTAATTTGCCAGTGACTCGATCATCAAAACGTACGCCAACCGCTAGAATGACATCACTTTCATGCATGGCAAGATTGGCTTCATAAGTACCATGCATGCCGAGCATGCCAATAAATTGTTTGTTGGTTGCAGGGTATGCACCTAAGCCCATTAAAGTGTTGGTTATGGGGTAGTCCAGTATTTGCGTCATTTGAGTTAGCTCGGCACTGGCTTCGCCGAGTACCACGCCGCCACCGGAATAAATGACAGGTCGCTTGGCATTTAAAATAAGCTCTACTGCCTTTTTAATTTGCCCTAAATGACCTTTGCTTGCAGGGCTATAAGAGCGCATGCTAATGTCTCTGGGATAGTGATAAGGCACTTTGATGTTTGGATCAGTGATGTCTTTAGGGATATCAATGACTACCGGGCCTGGACGACCGGTGGTGGCAACATAAAATGCTTTTTTCATGGTGGCGGCAATGTCTTTAACATCTTTTACTAAGAAATTATGTTTTACACAAGGGCGCGTAATGCCAACCATATCGACCTCTTGGAATGCATCACTGCCAATAACGGCAGTTGGGACTTGTCCTGAGATGACAATCATGGGAATGGAGTCCATATAGGCCGTTGCAATTCCGGTGACGGCATTGGTGGCTCCGGGACCGGATGTGACGAGTACAACGCCGGGCTTGCCTGTTGCGCGTGCGTAACCGTCTGCTGCGTGGGTCGCCGCTTGTTCATGTCTGACTAAAATATGTTTTACATCTTCTTGATGAAAAATCGCATCGTATAAGTGTAATACCGCGCCGCCAGGATACCCAAAAAGATATTCTACGCCTTCATCTTTAAGGCACTGAACGACTATTTGTCCGCCACTGAGTTCCACTTTAAATAACCTCTTGAAGTACTGATACTATGCGCGTCGAGCCGCAGTTTATAAAAAATGCTTTAAACTGTGTTGTACAGGCAATAGTTGAATTAAAACTTTGAGCTAAATAGCGCAATATTTATAAGGCTAATTACAGGCTCTAAGTTCATAGAAAATCTGTCCAAAATAGCTTAAATTTGGCCTTTCGTCAAGAACTACATTTTAGCGCGCTGAGCAAATGGTGTATTTGAGCTTGATTGTGGAGGTCAGCCGTGAGCTTGGCTAGGAGTCGTTGTGGAAAAGGAGAGAGGGGGTAAGAGATTTTGGGGAAGGAGAGGTAAATCGGACTCCGGCTAGAAACAATGGAGTCCGAGATACAAAACTTAAAATAGAAAATCTATTAGAAGTTATGGTACTTATCTTTTACTTTTTTGAAACGTTCAACCGCTTCAATCATATACGCTTCTGCTTCTTCGATATTGTCTTTTCTGTAAGCAGAACGTGCTTTCATCACTCGGTTAAGTGCTCTATCACGATCCGCTAAAACGACACTACTTTCAATTGTTTTAGCCGTTTGTTTTGTCGCTTTTAACAGCTTCATTGTTTCTTGTTTGTCAGCACTGCTTTGAATGGCAGTTAAGGCTAGCTCAGCCGCATCAATTGTATCAATCAGTGACTGTGCCACTTCTTCTTGAGTTTGGTTTGCTATTTTGCCAGCAGGTTTTGCCATAACAGAAGGAGCAGTTGCTAACATCGCTGTGCTAACAACAGCAGCAAAAATGATTTTTTTTAATAAACCCATCAGAAAATTTATCCCATGTAATTAGTTATTATAAAGTATATGTGCTTTAAATATTGCACATAGCGGTAATGATACCACAAATAGAGAAAATCTATTTAAAAATAATAACTTATAAAAATTGTGGTTTTAGTGTGGCTTTTTGGCAGTCACTAAAAATAAGCAGGAGGCGAAGGAATTTTGAGTTTAAGGCGTAGTCTGTCGTTGAATAAACATAGCATCGCCATAACTAAAAAAACGATATTTTTCTGCTATCGCATGTTGATATACTTTTTGTATGCGCTGAAAACCTGCAAATGCAGAAACTAACATGAGTAAGGTGGACTCAGGTAAATGAAAATTGGTTATTATGGCATCCACTACGTTAAATTGGTAGCCGGGCGTAATAAATAAGTTGGTTTCCCCGTTGCATGCCTGGAGTTTGCCGGTTTGAGCGGCAGATTCTAAAGAACGCACGGCCGTTGTACCAATGGCAATAATCCTGCCGCCACGTGCTTTAGTCTGTGTGACCGCATTAATGGTGGCTTCGGGAACTTCAAAATATTCTTTGTGCATAATATGTTCTGCCAAATCATCAACTTTGACCGGTCTAAATGTCCCGCTGGCTACATGTAGCGTTACAAATGCAATACCAACCCCTTTGGCTTTTATTTTTTCTATGAGCGCATGATCAAAATGTAATCCGGCAGTAGGGGCGGCCACAGCACCGCTTTGTTGGGCAAATACGGTTTGGTATCGGTTTTGGTCATTTTTATCATCTTCCCTGGCAATATAGGGCGGTAAAGGCATATGGCCAATGGTTTTTAAAATATCTGCTAACTCTAACTCGCCCAAAAATTGCAAGCGAAATAAGTCCTCTTCTCTCCCGAGTACTCGGCATTCAAATCCTGAGCCTAATTCAATGATTGTATCGGGCTTAGGGGATTTGCTGGCACGCATATGTGCTAATACTTCGCATGTGCCAATAACGCGTTCAATTAATATTTCAACTTTGCCACCTGATTGCTTGTGTCCAAATAAGCGTGCCGGAATGACTTTGGTATTATTTAGTATGAGTAAGTCTTCGGGGGCTAATAAATCCAAAAAATCAACGAATTGACGGTCGGTAATCGTATCACTATCTTTGTCGAGGCAGAGTAAGCGACTGGCACTACGCTCTTGCAGAGGGTGTTGAGCAATTAAAGCTTCTGGTAAGTCGTAGTGAAAGTCACTTTTTTTCATGGATTTATAATCTGTTTCTAAGCAGGAGGGAATAAAAAAGACTATTTTATTAGAATTTTCTGGCAATATGAAAATATTTTAAATATAATATTTAGCTCTTCAATGCCGGGGTGGTGAAACTGGTAGACACGCCGGATTCAAAATCCGGTTTCTTCGGAAGTGCCGGTTCGATTCCGGCCCTCGGTACCACAGAAGAAAACGAACATAGCCGAGAACGGCCTAAAGCCCTTAAGCTGTATAGCTTCAAGGGTTTTTTTATGTCTGTAGGTTTCCGAGGAAATACGATAAAAACCCGCCAAAAGTGTAGCTACTTTTGTAGCAACTGTTAATATTGCCTTTAACTAAGCAAAAGTTACTACATTTTATGGCTACAGAACGTATAAAGTCTGACTTAACAATAAAAGCATCACGCCCCCAAAGATAAACCTTACCGCTTAAATGATACAGGCATGAGCGGATTATTTGGATGGTTTAAAAAATGGT
>JALSIU010000352.1 GCA_026989715.1 Methylomonas sp. | reverse complement strand
TGCCGGGTGTAGAGGGGTTGCGACTGCCTACAATGGCTATTTGCGGGAAATGTACTAAATCAAGGTCGCCGCGTGCAAATAAGATGGGCGGAGGGTCTGCTATTTCTTTAAGTTGTTGGGGGTAATTGGCATCACTATAACGCAATAGGTGGTTGCCGGTTTGTGCTAGCCATAGTAAGTCTTGTTCGACTACCTGCCAGTTTGGGTTTTTGATGGCACTAATGCTGGTGTCACGTAGTGCTAATTTGCGCAGTGTGCTGGATGACTCGGCAAATAATTGTTCAGGAGGGCAATAGTCTAAGCATTTTAAAAAGGTTTTGCTACCAACGCCTGGCGTGCGCAATAGCGCAAGCCAGTATTTTAATGATGCATCTTGAGCTAAATCGTTATTTTTCAGGTGTCTGTACCAAGTCTAAAACATGTATATTACGTGATGCATGCATAATTAAGGCGTAACTGACGCGTTCAAAAGTACGAAAGACAAGGACAATACCTGCTTCTTCATCGGGTAATTTAACTAATTGATTTTTATGGATGTTAAAGGGGTCGGATACTAATTTTCCTTTTTGGATAATACTGAGGATATGGCCTTTTTTTAGGCCATCTTTTTTGCCTTTATTTAAGGCAATAACATCATACTGTCCTAGGTTATGTACGCTATCAAGCACACTAATAATCGTGCCATTTATCTGTTGCTTAGGTGGTGTCGGGAAAAAGTTGAGCGTTCCTGTGTCTTCGGATGTCGGCATAAGGCGATCGCCACGACGCACTTCGCGTTCAGTATTGGTGATGCGTAGGGTGGCGGGGTCGCCAAGCTTCAAAATAACATTGTCGGCGACATAAATCGCTTCATAGCCTAAGATTTCATCCGTGTCCGGATCACGAAAGGTTTCACCGGGGCGGTAGGTTGTGTAAGCTAAGTGGTTCGGCTTCAAAATGGAGCGTACATAGATTTTGGTACCGGTACCTGCAATCAAGTGTTCGCCGGCAAAGTCGATGATATACGGTGCATTGTCCAATTCATCCTGAGTGACCACTTTGGGGGATGATAGGTAGGGTGCAATCGCCTCGATTGGAATCATGGAGATGGCCTCACCTGTTTCGTCAAGGCGCATATGAGGGTATAACACACGGCCATTATCTGCGTGCTTGCTATTGACGCAGAGCTTCGGTTGGCTGTCAATCAAGCATAGGCTAATCACATCACCTGGATAGATAAGATGAGGGTTTTTGATTTGCCCATTATGTTGCCAAACATGCGGCCACTGCCAAGGATTTTTTAAGAATTTTGCCGAAATGCCCCATAATGTGTCGCCTTTAACAACGACATGGCGAGCAGGATGGGAGGGCTTAAATTCAATGACATCAGCCCAGCTAGAAAGGCTGATGATAAGGTTTAGTATGAGTCCGATAAAGATGCGATAAGCCATGTTTGTATCCTGATTTTATAGTCACATTATGCGAGTGATTGTTAGTAAAAGAGTTTACCGGTTTCTTTGTTTGCTTGTCTTGCTAGCGGTTGTCGTTTTTTGTTTAAGTGCAAGACATTGTGCTTTTATTAGCCATTGCGCTCATTATGAGTGCTGTATAAGTATAAAGTTTAGATGATTTCGGCTAAAATTCCAGCCATAAATAATTTATTAGTGGAGAGTTAAGTGGGTATTTTGTCAATTCTTGAGTTCCCAGACCCGAGATTACGGACGGTAGCAAAAAAAGTCGCTAAGGTAGATGCGGCGATTACCGGTTTGGTTAATGATATGTTTGAGACGATGTATGATGCGCATGGTGTTGGATTGGCAGCAACGCAAGTGGATGTGCATCAGCGTATTATTGTGTTGGATGTGAGTGATGAAAGGGATGAACCTATTTGTCTTATTAATCCTGAAGTGATTGCAATATCGGGAGAAGAAGAATCTGATGAAGGTTGTTTGTCGGTACCGGGTATCTTTGAGCCTATAAAACGCGCAGAAAAAGTGAAAATTTCGGCTTTAGATAAGCTAGGAGAGGCTTTTGAACTAGAGGCGGATGGTTTGTTGGCGGTGTGTATTCAACATGAGATGGATCATTTGCAAGGTAAGTTGTTTGTTGATTATTTATCTTCATTAAAGCGACAAAGAATTAAAAAGAAAATGCAAAAACTGCATAAGCGGGACGCGTAAACGATGAAAATTATTTTTGCGGGTACGCCCGAGTTTGCTGTTCCTGCCTTACAGATGCTATTGGATTCTGAGCATGACGTTGTTGCGGTTTATACTCAGCCTGATCGCCCGGCCGGGCGTGGCCGAAAATTGCAATTAGGTCCTGTGAAAGCCTTGGCGTTGAGTCAAAATATTCCGGTGATGCAACCCAAAAATTTAAAAGAAGCAAATGATATTGCACAGTTACGTGCATTAGATGCTGATTTAATGGTTGTGGTGGCTTATGGCTTGATTTTATCGCAGGAAGTATTGGATATTCCTAAGCAGGGATGTATCAATATTCATGGCTCGTTATTGCCGCGTTGGCGTGGGGCCGCTCCGATTAATCGCGCTATTATGGCGGGCGATACTGAAACGGGCGTGACCATTATGAATGTGGTCAAGCAACTGGATGCGGGGGATATGTTGCATAAAACAGTGTGCCGTATTGGTGATAAGGAAACGGCCAGTGAGTTGCATGACCGCATGATGTTGTTGGGCGCGGAGGGCTTGCGACAGACTTTGGCATTATTACAATCTCAACAGTTAGCACCTGAGCCCCAAGATGAATCATTAGTGACTTATGCGCATAAGTTGGAGAAAAGTGAATCGGAATTAAATTGGCAGCGGCCAGCCATTGAGTTGGAGCGGCAAGTGCGAGGTTTGAATGCTTGGCCTGTGGCACAAACGCGATTGCAAGGAAAAGTGATGCGTGTTTGGAAGGCGGAAGTAGTCACTGTTGATGTGGATAAGTCTTTAGAACCTGGCTACATTTTAGAGGATGATAAGCATATAGATGTTGTAACAGGAGAGGGGGTGTTGCGCTTATTGGAAGTGCAGATGCCGGGTAAAAAGCGGATGCCGGTTGCTGCTTTTTTAAATGCGCATAAAGTAGCAGGCTTATCGTTAGGTGAATGATGAATAAAGTAATGCAGGGTGCTGGTCATTTTTTGTGCGGGGGCGTGTTATGAATTCGCGCCTGGTTGCAGCTACTATTTTAGTCAAGGTGTTTGCCGGTCGTTCGATGACGGCGGCTATTGAAGAGGCCTGGGGGCAGGTTGCTGATGTGCAGGAAAGGGGATTTATTCAAGCTTTGTGTTATGGCACGGTACGGCATTATTACCGCTTGGAATTTATTTTGGCGCAATTGCTTAATAAACCGATTAAAGATAAGAAAATTCAAGCCTTGGCATTATTAGGCTTGTATCAATTACGCTATATGCGGGTGAAAGAATATGCGGCGGTTTCTGAGACGGTTGCCGTTATGGGGAAAAAAAAATGGGCTAAATCTTTATTGAATGCAGTTTTACGCCGTTATTTGCGTGAGCAAGAATCGCTGGAGGCCTTAGCGGATAAGCATGTCGCTTATGCACATCCTGATTGGATGATTAAAGCGATTAAGGCTGATTGGGGAACGGCTGCACCGGAGATTTTGAAAGCCAATAATCAATTGCCGCCTATGAGTTTGCGTGTCAATTCACGTTATTGTTCTCGGGTTGCGTATTTGCAGTTGTTGGCAGAATGCGATATTGCGGCGACAGCATTGGCACATACAGAGCAAGGTATATTGTTACACGAAGCGGTGGGCGTGGAGAAATTACCGCATTTTAATGAAGGCTGGGTTTCGGTGCAAGATGCGGCGGCACAGCTTGCGGCACAATTGCTTAATGCACAGGCTGGGCAACGAGTTTTGGATGTGTGTGCAGCACCTGGGGGGAAAACGGCACATATTTTGGAAAGACAGTCGGAACTAAAGCATTTATTAGCGATTGATATTGATGCGTACCGACTGAGTCGTGTTGCTGAGACTTTACAACGCTTGCATTTGCGTGCCGATTTAAAAGCAGCAGATGCCGCACAGCCTGATAAGTGGTGGGATGGTACGTTATATGAGCGTATTTTGTTAGATGCGCCGTGTTCTGCTTTGGGCGTTGTGCGTCGTCACCCCGATATTAAGCTCTTGCGGCGTGCGGAGGATATTGAGGCATTGCAACAGTTACAGCAACAGATTTTACAGGCTGCATGGCGTATGTTGCAGCCTGGGGGGATTTTATTGTATGCCACTTGTTCGGTATTAAAGCGAGAGAATGAACTGCAAATTACGCAATTTTTAGCACAGCAGCCTGATGCGCGTGAATTGGTCATTGAGGCTGATTGGGGTGTGGCGCGTCCTTGTGGGCGGCAAATATTGACGGGTGAGCAAACAATGGATGGTTTTTATTATGCGCGTTTGCAAAAGCAGTAGGCGATGGTTACTGTTCTTTGTTATTTATTTGCAGAGTCCTGGATTGTTGGCGGTAGAAAATCATGCGTTTGTGCAGATTAAACAGGCGCAATTGGTGCAAGTTGATAATAAAGTGACTTTTCATGCGGAATTGAATTTTACTTTGAGTGCTAGTGCGCGTGATGCTTTGCATAGCGGTATCGCTTTATATTGGGATGTAGTACTGGTGCTACAGCAAAAATGCTGTGCCGGTTTGTGGCATCGTGTTCTGTATGAGCGTTCTTATCGCTTTAGTTTGCGTTATTACACCTTGGTCAATAATTACCGCGTACGTGATGAGCATAATGATACGTTTCGGCGTTTTGCCAATTTGGATGATGCACTGGCTTCAATGAGTCACCTTGATTCAGGAGAAATCTTACTACCCACTTATGATCCTGAGCAGTGCATAGCAGGGTCTTTTCGTTTTTTGTTTGATACGGAGGCATTGCCTGGGCCTTTGCGGCCTTTTGCTTATTTTGATAAGCAATGGGATTTATCCGTACAGGAGCGGCTCTCTTGCGACTAAAAATGCATTTTGGCTTTGGTTTGTTTTTGTTGCTAAGTTTTATTTTTCTAGCTTTGCAATTGATGAGCTCGGCGTTATTAGATACATCGCAACTTAATGACAAGTATAGCCTATTGCTACTGAGTAATATTGTGGGCACGGCGGCTCTGTTATTGCTGGTGGGGATTAATATTTTTTCTCTGTTACGCCGATTAAAGCGTAAAGAGGCGGGATCGCGTTTAACGACGCGTATGGTATTGCTGTTTATTGTTTTGTCTTTAGTGCCGGCGGGAACGGTCTTTTATTTCTCGATGCAATTTTTGCATCAAAGCATTGATAGTTGGTTTAATGTTGAGCTAGAAGGCGCGATGGAAGATGCGTTGGAATTAAGTGAGGCTTCATTAAAACAGCGCATGCGTTGGAATTTAATGCAGTCGCACCGCTTGACTGAAACATTGCATGATAAGCCGGTAGTGGAAATTGGCTTAGAGTTAGAGCAGTTACGTGAAGTGGCTGGTGCGAATGAAATCACATTATTATCTAATAAAGGCAAAGTGCTTGCTTTTCGTGGCTTAGTGCCCAGTGATATTTTGCCCAGTTTGCCAGTTAGTTCCTTATTTTTGCAGGTGCAACAGAATGAAGATTATGTTGGCCTTGCCTTAATCGGCGAGGAGTTGGTAGTGCAAACGGTGGTTGCTATTCAAGCAAATAAGCCTTACTACCTACAGGTGATTTATCCTGTACCCGAGCGTATTGGTGATTTAACGGATTCGGTTGAATTTGCTTATGTTAGGTTTCAGGAGATGAGCTATTTGCGTCATTCTTTAAAAAATAGCTACTTGTTGATGCTGTCTTTAGTTTTGTTGTTGAGTTCTTTGGCCTCTATTTCAGCGGCATTTATCAGTGTACGGGAGATTATTGCGCCAATTCGCGACCTAGTGCATGGAACGCGGGCAGTTGCGGCTGGCGTTTATGGGCAATTGTTGCCTGTTAAACGTCAAGATGACCTGGGCTTTTTGGTTGAGTCCTTTAATGATATGGTGAGCAAAATTGCGAGTGCACGGGATGAGACGCGAGCAACGACTCAGGAGATTGAGCGGCAACGTGCTTATTTGGAAACATTATTAACCAGTTTAACGTCAGGAGTCTTGAGCTTTGATGCCGATTTAAAAATTCGTACTGCCAATCAAGCCGCTAATATTATTTTGCATGTGCAAGTGATGCGTTTTTATGGCAAGAGCTTAGAGGATATGGCGCAAGAACATGCGCATTTGATGGATTTGGTGGCGGTGGTAAGGCCGTTGCTAGAGAGGTCTTTGGATACATGGCAACATAATATTGTGGTCGAAAGTGAGGAAGGGCGTAAAGAGCTATTGTGTCGTGGGACTTCCCTTTTTTCACTGGATGGAAAATATAGTGGGGCGGTGGTTGTTTTCGATGATATAACCGACTTGATTCAGGCGCAAAAAAATGCGGCATGGTCGGAGGTTGCGCGACGTTTGGCGCATGAAATCAAGAACCCGTTAACACCGATACAGTTGTCGGCGGAGCGGTTGCAACATAAGTTGGCCTGCAAATTGGAAGAAGCGGATGCGGAAATGTTGAGCCGTTCTACGCGCACCATCGTGCAACAGGTAGAGGCGATGAAGGCGATGGTCAATGATTTTTCTGAATATGCACGCCCTGGACATCAGCAAAAGGTAAACTTGGATTTATTGGCATTGGTACAAGAAATCATTGTTTTATATAGCGCAGAGCCTCATGTGAATTTTGAGTTAAAAGCCGGTGAGTCTGTGCCGCTGATTAAGGCCGATGCAGTGAGTATTAGGCAGTTGATGCATAATATTTTTAAGAATGCATTGGAGGCGATGGGAGGGCGTGGCACAATAACTGTGACATTGCAGAGTGTCACTAAACGCAGTGGTATGGTTGTACGGTTGGCTGTCTATGATACGGGGTGTGGTATTGATATGCAGCAAGCCCATAAAATTTTTGAGCCTTATGTAACCAACAAAACGAAGGGAACCGGTTTAGGCTTGGCAATTGTAAAAAAAGTCATTGAAGAGCATGGGGGGGCTATTCGGGTGGATAGCCAATACCAGCAAGGTGCAGGGTTTATTATTGAATTTCCTGCCGTCACTATGTGAAGGTTGTAATGAGTGGATATAAAGCAAATATATTAGTCGTAGATGATGAGCCGGATATTAGGCAGTTGGTGCAAGAAATTTTACAGGATGAAGGCTATATCGTGTATATGGCTTGCGATGCTACAGAGGCGCGTAAAATGCGTAGAATGCACCAGTTTGACTTGATTTTATTGGATATTTGGATGCCGGATACTGATGGTATTACGCTTTTGAAAGAGTGGGGGGCGGCTAATGATTTAGATGTACCGGTTGTTATGATGTCGGGGCATGGGACGATTGAAACGGCAGTCGAAGCGACTAAGTTGGGCGCGTATGAGTTTCTGGAAAAGCCTTTATCCTTGGCGCGACTATTGTTGGTAGCAGAGCGAGCCATTGATGCGCATTTATTGCAGCGGAAAAATGCCGGTTTAAAACAGCAGCTTGCTGAGATTAATGAGCCTGTCGGTAATAGTGCTTTTGCCGAGCGTATTAAGGAGCAGTTGAAGCGTTTGGCGGTACATGACACAAGGGTCATGTTGGTTGGCGAAAGTGGGACGGGAAAAGAGTTATATGCGCGTTTTTTG
>JALSIU010000351.1 GCA_026989715.1 Methylomonas sp. | reverse complement strand
ATTAAGAGAAGGGGGACAATCAATTAAAATATAATCATATTCCCCACGCACTTGCTGCAAAGCATTAGCGAGTCGCCGTTCACGCTGGCTCATTTTCATTAACTGCACCTCAGCAACCGTTAAATCTGCATTACCCGCAATCACATCAAAACCAACCTCAGGCACTGATACAATCATTTCCGTAATAGGCATATCTTCTATTAATAAATCACAACTAGAATACAGTACGCTAGATTTATTAACACCACAGCCCATGGCCGCATTACCTTGAGGGTCCAAATCAATTAATAATACCTTACGCTTAGCAGCTGCCAAACAAGCGGCCAAATTAACACTGGTCGTAGTTTTGCCTACGCCCCCTTTTTGATTAGTTACTGCAATTATTTTGCTCATGTTTTATTTATCCGCACCAAGCACCTTTCCGCCTCTACCCCAGGCACTACAATCGATTTCACCGAATACTCTCGTCCAATTTGCGCCAACTCTTCCTTAGGAACGCCCCCTTTCATAGCCAACAAAGCTCCCTGCGGCTGCAACAAATACTCTGTCAACGCCATAATATCGTACAAACTGGCAAAAGCACGACTAATGACCACATCAAATTCAGCAGCTCGCCCCAAACCTTCCACCCGACCATGTATTATTTCGATATTGCTTAAATTCAACTCCATAATACTTTGCTGTACAAAGCGCGTTTTTTTAGAATTACTATCCAACAAAGTAAATTGCACATCAGGCATAAAAATAGCTAAAGGAATCCCCGGTAACCCCGCCCCCGTCCCGACATCAATAATTTTTTGCCCCGACACATAAGGTAACACGGCCAAACTATCCAAAATATGCAAACGCAACATGGCTTCTTGCTCACGAATTGCAGAAAGATTATATGCCTTATTCCACTTTGTCATTAATTTTACAAAAGCCAATAACAAGTCAACTTGCCGATCTGTTGCCACAATACCCAATTCAGCCAAACCGTCTAAAAGCAACTCGCGCCCATTATCCATTTTTCTTTTTCATATATATCAATAGTAAGGAGATAGCCGCCGGAGTCATACCTGGAATTCTGGAGGCCAAACCTAAAGTCTCAGGGCGTTGCTGCATTAATTTCTCACGCACTTCATTAGATAAGCCTTTCACTAGGCTAAAATCAAAGTCTGTAGGTATCTGCAAATGATCGTAACGCTTAGCTTTTTCTATATCTTGCTGTTGCCGCTCAATATAACCTGCATATTTTGCCTGTATTTCAACTTGTTGCAATACCTGCGAAGAGTCTTCACGCCGACCAGCAAACTCCATCAACTTCTCAATATCGACCTCAGGGCGACGCAACAACTCCATTAAGTTGGCCTCTTTCGTTAATGGCTTTCCCCATATTTCAGATACCCGCCGTGCTTCAGAGCTCTCTTTTCTAACCCATTTCGACAATAGATTTTTTTGCAAGCGGGCAATTGCATCGCGTTTCTCATTAAATAATTGCCACTGCTTATCTTTTACCAGTCCTAACTCTCGCCCAATTTCCGTCAATCGCAAATCCGCATTATCCTCACGCAACAGCAAACGATACTCCGCACGACTGGTAAACATTCTGTAGGGTTCTTTAGTTCCTCTAGTCACAAGATCATCAATCATAACACCAATATAGGCTTCATCGCGCGCAGGACACCAAGTAGCCTCACCCCGCACCTGCCGCACTGCGTTCAAACCCGCAACCAGACCTTGCGCCGCCGCCTCTTCATAACCTGTTGTGCCATTAATTTGTCCTGCAAAAAACAAACCTGGTAAATGCTTAGTTTCCAATGATGTTTTTAGGTCTCTTGGGTCAAAAAAATCATACTCAATGGCATAGCCAGGCCGAACAATCTCTGCCCGCTCAAAACCCAACATCGTACGCACAAACTCATACTGTACATCAAAAGGCAAACTGGTTGAAATCCCATTAGGATAATATTCATGAGTCAATAAACCCTCTGGTTCAATAAATATCTGGTGCGAAGCTCTTTCAGCAAAACGCACCACTTTATCTTCTATTGAAGGGCAATAGCGCGGCCCTATACCATCAATTTCACCTGCATACATAGGCGAGCGATTCAAACCACTACGAATAACATCATGCGTCTGCTCATTCGTGCGCGTAATATAACAAGGCACTTGCCGTGGGTGTTGCGCAGCACTACCTGTAAAAGAAAAAATGGGAACAGGCGTATCTCCATGCTGCTGCTCTAACACAGAAAAATCAATCGTGCGACCATCAATACGTGGCGGCGTTCCCGTCTTTAAACGTTCCACTCTAAACGGCAACTCCCGCAACCTATCTGCTAACGCAATAGATGCCGCATCTCCAGCCCGTCCACCCGCATAATTCTCCAAGCCAATATGAATTCTTCCGCCCAAAAAAGTACCCACTGTGATAACAACCGCCTTTGCCTTAAAACGCAACCCCATCTGAGTTTTAACACCTACCACAACGCCGTTCTCGACCCATAAATCAGCGACCATCTGCTGAAATAGCATCAAATTTTTTTGCATCTCTAAAGCACTTTTTATAAATTGCTTATACAGATCTCTATCAGCCTGCCCACGAGTCGCACGCACTGCCGGCCCCTTACTTGCATTTAACGTACGAAAATGAATGCCTGCATGATCAATAGCACGCGCCATGACTCCACCCAAGGCATCAATTTCTTTAACCAAATGTCCTTTGCCTATCCCCCCTACTGCTGGATTACAGCTCATTTGCCCTAAAGCATCAATACTCTGGGTTAGCAATAAAGTTTGAGCCCCCATCCGTGCGGCCGCTAAAGCAGCCTCAGTACCCGCATGCCCACCACCAACAATAATAACATCAAATTCTTTTGAAAATTTCACTGACTTATCTTAAAATTGAACAAAGTAGTATTCTAATTTGTTCACAGGAGTTTTGCACAAAAGAAATTATTTATTCACCCTAAATTTACGGAACACACTCATGAAAAAAGGTAAAAAAACAGCAAAAACCAGCACAGTCAACACAAACAACTTGGTTGCCAAACACGCACATCAGTTTAATAAGGCACTTATCTTTAAAGATAAAAGTAAATACCAACGCAAAGCAAAACATAAAAATTTTGACCCATTTTTAATCACATGCAACGCCATATGATTAAAAATGGGTCAACCCCATATCCTATCCGTTTCCCCTCTATCGCTTAACGCCAGAAGCCCAAGAAACCCTAATTTAGTTATTGCTTATCACACTCAACAATGATATAAAATAAACGTACTTTTAATAAGTACAATTATAATCATAAAAATTTGGAGACAATAATGAAAAAGATTTTATCTGCTCTAGCTATTACATTAATGCTTATTGGTGGAACGGGATGCATGGACGACCCAGATGGTAGCAAGCAACATGTTACAAGAAACAATTAATACCGATAAAAAACTTTAACTCTCTTAACTTTAAGGCAATACGATACGTTTTACTTTGACCTAAAAGGGAATATTCAAGGAAAAACTAATAAAAACGACGGGCTTAGCGTCGCCCATCACAGCCTAAAGTCACAAAATTAGCGTTAAAGCTTAGCTTGGAGAAATAAGATATTAATATTTATATGCCTATTTTCCAAAAAAGAACACCTAGTAGGCAGTCATCTTTCACAAATAAAGTAACTTGTATTTCCAAGCTATTATAATCTCAACCAAGGCATTAGATGCTCCCTCTATGGACTGCCTAGTGTCTTGGACATTCGCAAAGCAAACAACTACTCACAAAGATGCTTGCATATACGCAATTAAGATGTTGCATAAAAATGCGAGACACCAGCAATATCCGATCCCTCCAAATCTAAACACACTATCATTATTTGCCGTTGCGCTCCAAGGCAAACACTGGCGCAAAAAAACCTTAAACCGCACACCCTAAAACTAGATTTATATGATAAGGTGCCAGTGTTACCATAAAAAATGATTCTCAAGGTTCAAATATGACTAAACGCAGGGTTATTGAACAACTAGAAAAACTCATTGAAATCGGCATAGCTCTCTCAGAAGAGCCTTCTCACAATAACTTACTAGAAATGATTTTGCTGGGAGCAAAATCCATTACTTACGCAGATGGAGGCACTTTATATTGCGTTGAAAACAATGTTATTAAAATGGAGATTGTACACTCCACCTCATTAAAAATTCACCTAGGCGGTACCTCAAATACTCCCGCACACTTCCCTGACATTCAACTCTATCAACAAGACGGAACACCAACTACAAAAATGTAGTCAGTTACGCATACCACCACAACCGCACAGTTAATATAGCAGATGCAAATAACAATGCCCACTTCGATTTCTCCGGCATAAAAAAGTTTGACGTACTGAATCATTATCACTCTAAATCATTCCTCGCCATTCCATTAAAAAATCACGAAAACGACACCATAGGCATACTACAACTCATTAATGCCATAGACCCTACAAATGGAGACGTTATTAGCTTTGATGAGATATCTATGCACTTTACTCAGGCATTAGCCTCACAGGCAGCAATGGTTCTAACCAAGCATCGCCTTATTAATGACCTAGAAAGTATGTTTGAGTCACTTATTCAGCTAATAGCCACTGCAATTGACGACAAGTCACCCTATACAGGCGGCCATTGCCGCAGAGTACCTGAATTAACACAACTGATTGCCGAAGCCGCCCACAAAACCGACACAGGCTATTTAAAAAACTTCACCATGAATGATAATGACCGCTACGAATTAAAAGTAGCGAGTTGGCTACATGATTGCGGCAAAATAACCACTCCGGAATACGTTGTCGACAAAGCCACCAAACTAGAAACACTTTATGACCGTATTGAATTAATTGCAACACGTTTCGAAATCCTCAAACGCGATGCCGAAATAGCACACCTCAAACAACATATTAACGCTCTCAATACCCAAAAACCCACTCCTGATGCAACTCAATACCATAAAGTAATCAAAGAACTAGATAACGACCTAGCATTTATCAAGCATGCCAACACCGGTACAGAGTTTATGCCTTCTACAGATCAAGAACGCATTAAAACAATTGCCAAACAATCTTGGCAACAAGCGGGCAAAAAGCAAGCGGTTTTAAGCGAAAATGAAGTCCTAAATTTAACGATCAGCAAAGGCACGTTAACCAAAAAAGAAAGATATATAATCAATCACCACATTGATGCAACCATTGCCATGCTAGATAAAATCCATTTTCCTAAACATCTCAAAAATGTCCCCGAATACGCAGGTGGTCACCATGAGCGCATCGACGGGAAAGGCTACCCAAACAGGCTAATGCGCGAACAAATGTCAATTCCTGCTAGGATTATGGCCATTGCCGATATTTTTGAAGCATTAACCGCAAAAGACAGACCCTACAAAAATGCAAAAACGCTCTCCGAAGCACTCTCTATCCTAAAAAAAATGCAAGAAGAGGGGCATATAGACCCCGATATTTATGCGGCTTTTATGAAAGAAAAAGTTTACCTCACTTATGCCAAGCAATTCCTTGACAAACGCCAAATCGACGTAGATTAAAGCATAAAAAACCTTGCTCCCTCTATTTCAGGCAAAAAAAAGCCTGAGGCGTAAACCCCAGGCTTTTTAAAGTCTATTTCTAAACTACTATAAAGAAATAGTACTAGAAACTTTTTGCTTGCTGCCATCAGGATCATCCATGCATCCAGTTGCGCCAATTAACATTAGAGAAATAGCTAGTAGAGATAATACTTTTTTCATAACATCCTCCTCAGGATTTAAGTTTATTATTGTTTTTCCGTACTAATCAAAAGCACGGGTAATTTATATCACGGCATTAGTTTTGATGCAACACCATTTTGTATTTACCCAACTCTTTTTTACTCAAAAACGCAATAAATCACCTATTGTTAAAATATAATATTACCTAACACCAAGCTGGACTCAGCTTAAAAAAATGCATCGATACAACAAAAACAAAATAATATTCAGTTGGTTACATAAATTACGGCATCTGCATTGTTATTTCAACACGCTTATTCTGCCAAATGGCTGTACCAATATTGTGCCACTTACCCGATAAGTTATCCTCTCGTAAATTCTCTCGCCATTGCGCGGGTGCAGTGATATTTTTATGCTTAATAATAAATGTTGCCTGATTCAAATCCAGCCCTACTTTTTTACCCCAAAATGCCGTCACTTTCATAATAAATTTATGCAACCTATCCTGGTTAATATTCGGTGTTACTGCAATATTTGCCCACATAGAATGCACCCGCCCCCAATTTGGAGCCAACATTCGTCCTTGCTCATTAACAAAAGGCAACCATCGCTCCTGACCATCAATATCAATATAGCTGATCGCAATTAAATCATCATAACCTTCAAAATGATCATGCAAATATAAAGCATGTGGCGTAATACCTAAAAATGTCGTAGACAGCATTAAAACGGCATTACTCAATAAACGCACCTGATTAGCCAAAGGACTTTCAACAGCGGACAAATCATAAAATCGATACAAAAACCCATAATGTACACTACTGTTTAGCTGCAAAATAACCAAAACCATAAAAATTTTCGCCACTTTAAACTTAAATTGTTTAGGTTTTTGTGCTGCATAACGCTCAAAAATGCGAGTGTATAAATCAAGCGGATAATCTTGTACGGCAATGCGAGGCATACAGCTTGCATCACAGACATTACGCAAGCGATTATCTGCAATACGCCGATAGATATATTTAGCCAAATGATAAAGCCCCGGCATCCGCAGAACCCAAGCAAACAACGCTAAATAGCGCATTTTTAAAAAAACCTGAATATATGTATCAACTCCCGAATACACATTACCCTGCGAATCGATAGCATACAAATCAGTCAATAAAACCTGCTCATCATATACCTGCAACTGAGACACTGACCTAGCATACGTTTGCAAATCTTTAAAAGCCACCCCTTGCATAAAGTCAAAATGATTAATAATCATTGCCGTACGGTTACATAAGGGGCAATCACCATCATAATAAACAACCAACCCAGGCTCTTGATAAATTATTTTATTCGCTAAAGCCTTCCACCACGAAAAAGGCACCATCAAAACATAAACTGACAGCATGCCTAAACCAAAGGGATAAATATTAAAGCTAATGGTAATACCAAAATGCAACCCCGCCCCAACCAATAAAAAAAAGGGACGAAAACGGCGGCGGTAAAATAAAAAAACGAACGTAAATTGAAAGACCAATATCAGGTAGCCTATACTTTTTTGCAAACCCTCATTATTCAGCATCCAAGACAAATCTAGAGCCGAAATATAATATGGCATTGAAGAAGGTAACCACCCACCTAAGCCATTACGCCAATGCTCGGCAAATAATTTATGAATTGCCGAATCAAAATATAAAAACCCCAGGCAAACCATAACAGGAAACAACAAACTTAAAGCACTGACCATATTCGGTATACTTGGCTTATTTTGATACTTAAACTGTAATTTATACAATAAATTATCTACCGATACAGCTCGCCCAATTGGCATAAATATCAGAAAAAAACCGACACCAATCATAAACAAATCAAAGCCACCATCAAAATCGCGTTGCATCGGTGTAAAATTCACAAACACAATCCAAAAAAGATAATTGGCAATAATTGAAAACTGGCTGCGGTATCCCACTATTAAAAAAACAGCCACCGCCGCCCAAAGACACAAAAATAATGGAATCATAGGAAACTCCACATCAATGTACGGAACAGGGTCAAATATCAGGTGATTAAAGTACAGTAAA
>JALSIU010000350.1 GCA_026989715.1 Methylomonas sp. | reverse complement strand
ATGTTCATTTAGGGTATCAAAATCCATTGGAATATCTGCCATTGATTCGGGCAAAATGCCGCCTGAAGCACCGCCTGGGAAATAACCATAAAATTCATGACCATCCTGCATGCCTTCGCAGTATTCTGTGATTAACTCACGCATAGTGATACCGGCTGGCGCTAAATGTACGCCCGGCTTATTAACACGCCCTGAAATTGAGAAAGAACGCAAGCCTTTGCGTTCGTGTCGACCGTAGGAGGTAAACCACTCGGGGCCTTTTTCAACAATATCACGTACCCAATAAACAGACTCCATATTATGCTCAAGTGTTGGACGGCCAAATAAGCCGACTTCTGCTAAAAAGGGAGGTCTTAAACGTGGCATGCCGCGCTTACCTTCGATAGATTCAACCATCGCAGATTCTTCGCCACAAATATAAGCTCCTGCTCCGCGACGCAAATGGATAGGGGGAAGGCGATATTTACCAGAAGGCGGATTATTTTCTAAATTGGCAATTTCTTTTGTCAATATTTCACGGCAACCTGCGTATTCATCACGTAGATAAATATAGATTTCATCACAGCCAACACATAGTGCGGCAATAATCATGCCTTCTAAAAAGCGGTGCGGATCGGACTCTAAGTAATGCCGGTCTTTAAATGTTCCCGGCTCACCTTCATCGATATTGACAGCCATTAAACGCGGGCCTGCAAAACTTTTAACGATGCGCCATTTTCTACCGGCTGGAAATCCTGCGCCACCTAGGCCACGCAAACCGGAATCTTCCATTTTTTTAATAACGCTTTCTTTGCTGATAGTGCCTTCTAGCACACCTTTCAACGTTTGGTAACCGTTATCGGCATAATATTGCGTCATGCTGATATAGTCGCTTACCTTGGCAGTAATGGCATTGTCTTTAACGGCATTGATAACTGTTTCCGCGTTCGCTGCATCAATCGGATTTTGGCCAACAACGGCTACGGGAGCATGTTGGCAACGACCGACACAAGGCACTTTTTGTATTCGAACTTGTTCGGTGTTTAAGCCTTGCTCTAGTGCATCAATAAGTGCATGAGAACCGGACATAGAGCAACTTAATGATTCGCAAACACGAACGGTTAAGGGAGGTGGGGGTGTTTGGCCTTCTTTGACAACATCGAAATGATGGTAAAAAGAGGCAACTTCAAAAACTTCAGCAGGCGAGAGTTTCATTTCGTGGGCGAGTGCCACAAGGTGCTTAGAGGAGATGTGCTGGTAGTGATCCTGAATTTTATGTAGATGCTCAATCAATAAATCACTTTGTCGAGATTCATCTGCTAACAGGGCTTGCACTTCTTCTAATGCTTTGAGATCAACGGCATGACCTTTAGGGCCTTTGCGTTTTTTCTTGGTAATTTGATCAGGGCTTATTGTAATGACTGCCACTCGGTATTCCTCCAACTCTTTGCGTATTTGAAGATGGCCATAAACTCCACAGCTGAGTTTGAGTGAAGTCTACATTCTGGTTGCCAGTCTATTTTCTGGCTAAAATCTTGTCTACTGTACCAAAACGAACATAATGAATTCAAGTAATCTTTTCTTATATGCGTATCAGAAATGATGATATTATCACCCTTTAATTGTTTTGCTATTAGGAACTGATTTGAATCCACAGCATTTATTGACATTTACGGTGGTTGCCAGATTAAAAAGCATTACCTTAACTGCGCAGCAGCTCAATATTGGCCAGCCGGCGGTATCAGGACAGCTGAAATTGTTGCAAACTTTTGTAGGAGAACCTTTATATGAGCGTAAAGGCCATAAAATTGAGTTAACCGCAGTGGGCTTAGGCTTGCTTGAGTATGCGCAGAAAATAGATACCTGCTATACACAAGCATTGGAATATGTACGCAGTTTGCAGCAAATTAGTACAGGTGTACTACGGATTGGTGCAACGATGACGATTGCCAGTTATTACTTGCCTCGGTTTTTGGTTGAATTACAAACTAAACATGCCGGGGTACAGGTATTTATGAAGACTTTTGATACCTCACAAACATTGCATCACCTATATAACTTAGATTTAGGGTTTATTGAAGGCTCGGTGCGCAGTGAGGAATTACCCAGCAATTATGAAGTGATTCCTTGGCAACAAGATGAAATCGTATTGATTATTCCTGAAAAACACCCTTTGGCAACAGAATTTCAAGCATACGTTCCACTGGATGTGTTTAGCCGGTATCAAGTTATTTGGCGAGAATCGGGCTCAGGAGCACGGCAGATTGTTGAGCAGGCACTCTTAACGGCCGGTATTCACTCTCCGGTGAATATTGAAGTGACGGGCGTATCGGCTGTGAAGGAATCTGTGCGTGCAGGTTTGGGAATTGGTTTTTCCTCCGTCATGGCCTTAAAAAATGAGAGCGCCGGTTTAGTCGCGCGTCGTATTGGTAGCCCGGATGGGTTGGTTTGGCAACTAAATATCCTTGCACCTAAGCCATCGCTGCAATCAAGAGTGACACAGGCATTTTTAGAGTTGTGTCAGCATTAGTATTTTTATATTATTGATATTAAAGTCTATTTTAGTTAAGGAGTCATTGGGTGAAACATATATGGGTTAGTCTTTTATATTTATATTTGAGCTCAGCCATCGCAGACAGTTTTAGCCTTAAACAAGTTGCACAAGGCATTTATGTGCATCAAGGGCCGATAGCGTTGCCGGATCAGTATAATCATGATGCAATTGCTAATATTGGCTTTATTGTGGGGCGGCGTTGTGTTGCGGTGATTGATAGTGGCGGTAACCCAGCACAGGGAATACAGTTAAAGCAGGCGGTACGCCGAGTGACTCAGGTTCCTATTTGCTATGTTATTAATACGCATGTACATCCTGATCATATTTTTGGTAATCGTGCGTTTAAAGATATTCCTAATATTAAATTTGTCGGCCATCAAAAATTAAGCCGAGCCATGTCGGCACGCGGCTCTTTTTATATTGCACGTTCTATGCAACAGGTCGCAGTGAAATTAACAAAGGATGATATTATTCCGCCAACAATTAATGTTAGAGATGTGTTGCAGCTTGATTTAGGGGGACGCGTGCTGGAATTAATGGCGCATCCAACGGCTCATACCGATAATGATTTAAGCGTATGGGATAAAAAAACCAATACTATGTGGTTATCTGATTTGTTATTTATTGGACATTTGCCCGTTTTAGATGGCAGTTTATTAGGTTGGCTGGCGGAAATAGATAAACTTGAACAACGCCGGTTTGATGTGGTCATTCCGGGGCATGGGTCGATAGTGCGTGATTGGCCGGAAAGTTTACAGCCGGAAAAACGCTATTTACAAAGTTTGGCAAGCAACGTCCGCCATAAAATCAAACAAGGTGTTTATATGGAAGATGCTTTAAAGACAGTTGATTATGCGGCTAAAGACCAGTGGCAATTATTTGATGCCTTTCATAAAAAGAATATTAGCAGTGCTTTTGCTGAACTGGAATGGGAAGATTAGCGGCTTGTGTTATTTGGTTCTTAAAAAAATGGGGCTTTATCTGAAAAATTGCTTTATTTGGGGAGCAAAATACCAAAGTAAAAACATTACCGCCGCAGTGCCTAAAACCGCGATGGCTAGATCAGGATTGGTACGTAAGGTTACTTTGGCAATGGCTAGTAGGCTAATGGCAATGACAATTTTTAGTAAAGCCAGTAGCCAGCTTAATAATTCGTTTGTTATTTTTTGTAATGTACTCAATGGTTTGCCTTGGGTGTTAGAGGAAGAAAAACAAGTTTTATTATAGCACTGTCGTTTGAGTTGTATGCGGCTGTTATCGTCTTTAATAAGCTTGTGCAAATGCCCCGGATTGTTGTAGATAAGCCAGTCCGCCGCCAATGATTATCAAACTTAGCATAACGGTGCAAGCAATTTTCCAATAGCTATAGGGACGTTCACCTTGTACTTTGCCGGTACGCCCATTGATGACAAAACGGTAAGTCTGTTTATGGTATTGAAATGCGGCTGACCAAATGGGTAGCAGGCAATGTTTATAGCTTGTATCGCGGTGTTGTGTCTGGACTTGATAGATACGTTGGTGGTCACCGCCAATATCATAAGTAATATCTCGAGAAATGATATTGTCCATTTGTTGTTTTGCGTAATCAAAACCTTCATCTAAATCGACTTGGTATAGCTCGCTTTGAAAGCCGCTGATATAGCGTTCATTATAAGGGACGAGTTGGTCGAGATCCCAAGGATGCAAGCGGTCAATAATATGGCGCGGCAAAGAGCGGCTCGCCCCGACCAGAACATCATCAAAAAAACGTGAAACGCGGCCTTGAACAGGTGTCCAGCGTATTTTGGGGACGCGTTTGTTGCGAGTTACTCTACGTCCATTTTCAATATAGCTGACACGCTGGGTAACATAATAGGTTGTTCCTCGCGCACCGCTGTAATGGCTTTGGGTGTCGCTATCATATGTCCAATAGGGTAAGTAAATGCCGACGAGTTTGGTATCACTGTGCGCATATTTTTTTAATTGATTGGGTGCAAACCATAGACCATTCAACCATTTCTGAAAGCTTTTTTGTGCTGTTGCCTTATCAATTGCAAAGGGCAAAAGTGATTTAGGGAAGATGCTTTGGTTGCTTTGAGAACTTATAACGATATGGGTACCGCAAAAAGGGCACTCACCTGCATGAATATTGGCCGCAAATTTAAAATTGGCGCCACAGGCCGTGCAGTGTGCTTGTTGTTTGCTTGGCGGTGCAATAGATTGAGAGTTATTGAGTGCTTTTAAAGCCGATTGTAAATCATATTCCCGAATGCGATGTTGTGTGCCGGCGATAGTATTGGTGTGACCGCAGTAAGTACAAAGCAAATGGGTTGTGCCCGGTTGGTAGCTTAATACTGCACCGCACTGCGTACAGGGAAATTGAGATTGTTTTGTTGTTTGGGTTGAGTGGTTTGCTTGCACGGTTGCCATCTAAATATAGGTAAAATCGTTTACTGGGCTTGTACGCGTTTATTATTGCGGCGGAAGCGGTGGTGGCATTGAGGCAAAATAAGGGGCAAGTTCTGCTATTTCACCGGCTTTTGTCCAGTTGACCAGTGCTTGGCTCCAGATGAGTGTAGTGCGGTTAATATCGCCAGTGTTAATTTGCTGTGCTAAGTGGTCTAAATCGAATGGTCCTGTTTGTTGGCCATTGAGAGCCACAAAATATTGTGTCGTTTTAGGAAGAGGCGGTGGGGCGACGCGGGTGTTGTTTTGCGTTAATGTTTGCCCCATTTTATTGGCAACGGCAAAGCCCATGCCTAATCCTATGCCTTGAGATGCGCCACCTGCCGGATTTTCGGCTGCGGCACGTAGTGCTTCGGCGGTTTGAAATTCGCTATAATTTTTTAAATTACCAATGATGCCCATGCTGGTGCGTTTATCGAGTGCCGCTTCGACTGCGTCGGGTAGGGAAATGTTTTCAACTAGCAGTTTGGTGATTTCTAAACCATATTCCATAAATTCGGGTGCAATTTTAGCGGTAATATAATCACTTAAATCATCATAATTACCTGCCAGGTCCAAAACCGGAATATTGGCTTCGCCTAAGATACTGGCAAAACGAGAGAGTATAAGATTACGCAATTGCGAGCTGATTTCATCGGTAGAAAAATGCCCGTCTGTGCCGACAATTTCTTGAATAAAGGCTAATGGGTCGTGAATGCGTATGCCATAGCTACCAAATGCGCGTAGGCGTACCGGACCAAACTCTTTATCGCGTAGCATAATGGGGTTTTTAGTTCCCCATTTTAGATCGGTAAAACGGCGCATATTAAAGAAGTACACTTCAGCTTTAAAAGGGCTCTCGAAGCCATGTGGCCAACTTTCCAATGTGGTCATAATGGGCATATTCTGTGTTGTTAACTCATACATGCCGGGTTCAAAAAAATCAGCGGCTTTGCCTGCATTGACTAAAATGGCGGTTTGCGATTCACGCACGGTAAGTTTGGCACCGTATTTGATTTCATTACCGTAGCGTGCAAAGCGGTGTACCATAGTGTCGTTTGAATTATCTAGCCATTCGATAATATCAATGAATTCTGCAAATAGTTTATCAAATAGACCCATTGGCTGTTTCTCCTTCAATTATTGGGCGGTTGGCTGCGGGCTTGTGCGTGCAGTAGCTGCGGCTAATGTTTGTCGTAATTCATTTTCACATGCTTGTAGTTGTGCCACCGCTTCTGCGCGCATTTTTTTGCCTTCATCAGCAATTTGCAGGCTTTCGTTTATGGTGGCAATTAAGGTCGCATTGGCATTTTTAACGGATTCGATATCAAAAATACCGCGCTCTAATTCTTTGCGTGTTAGTGCATTGGCTTGTTTTAAGTTGTTGGCATTGGCTTCTAGTAGTTCATTGGTTAGGTCGGTGGCTGATTGCAGGGTTTCGGCGGCGTCTGAAGAGCGATAAATGGCAACGGCGGTTGCGAGTTGTTGTCGCCATAATGGAATGGTATTGACAATGGTCGAGTTAATTTTATTGATTAAACCTTTGTCGTTTTCTTGCACTAAGCGAATGCCCGGCAAGCTTTGTATGGCAACCTGGCGGGTAAGGCGCAAGTCATGTACGCGGCGTTCTAAATCATCTCGAGCAGAGCGTAAATCACGTAACTCTTGTGCGTCTAATACCGCCTCTGAGCGTTCGGCGGCTTTGGCTTTGTCAGGAATCGTTTGGCTGTCTAGCTCTAATAATTTGGCATCACCCGCAGAAATATAATGATCGAGATTATGGAAGTATTCCAGATTGGCGGCATAGAGCTTATCCAGCATAATAATATCGGTGAGCAAAGTCGTTTTGTGTGCGTCCAGCTTGTTGGTAATGCTATCGATTTGTTTGCGCACCTCTTCATAGCGTTGGATGAATTTTGCAATCGGTTTTGCCCCGCCAAATAGTTTCGCAAAAAATCCCGGTTTTTTATTAGGGTCTAATGCTTCAACATCAAAGCCGCGTAGCGTACTGACCATTTCATTTAAGTCATTGCCGGCCGCGCCTATGTCTTTATTTTTAACGCCATCGAGCATTTTATCTGAAATGGCGGTTAATTCTTCTTGGGCTTTGCTACCAAAATAAATAATGGATTGACTGTCATAAATATCTATTTCTGCTATTTTTGCACTGATTTGACGTTTGCCTTCTGCATCCGATGCATCGTAAGCTAAGATATCTTTGCTGACACCCGGTACAACTTCATTAAAAACGGCACTGCCAGGTAGCTCCGATGTTTCGGGATAGTGGGGAGTTTGTTCGCTCATATGGCTTTTTTCCTGTGTATTGTTGTGGGTCAATGTGGTCATGGTGCAAAAGTAGTGAGGCTTGGGTTTAGATAACTCCCTCGTTTTTGAGTTGAGTTGCTAAGACTTCAATTTGCACATCAAGGTCGAGCATATCATCTGCGAGTAATTTTTGTTTTTGGGCAATAAAAACGGACTCTATCGTTTTTAAGACTTGATCAAAATTTTCGCTCAGTTGTTCCGTTTGTTGTTTGTTTTGCATCTCGGCAAAGCCTTTGCTTACTTTGAGAGCACCTTTAAGGTAAATATTTAAGAATTTACGTGAGCGTCTAATATCGGCCGGATCTTCTTGCAGCATGGATAAGATTTCGCGTGCGTGTTCGCAAATAAGGCGAATACGTTGATTAAATATAGGGTTGTCAATGTGTTGGTTGGCTTGTTCAATACCTGAGATTTGTGCGGTGGCTTCGTCAATCGTTTGTGCAATTTCTGCGGCCGTATAGCCATGGTTGCCGGCAACCATTTTTTCTTTGTGTGGGTCGGTACC
>JALSIU010000349.1 GCA_026989715.1 Methylomonas sp. | reverse complement strand
GGTCTTTGCTAAGGATATAATCATTCCAGTAAGAGGCCATAATAGAGCCGACCGCTTGTCGGCAGACTTCACAACCAAGACCTGTGCCGTGTTGCTCTAATAGATCATCAAATGTTTTAATTTCGCCTACCATAACCAAGTTATATAAATCTTGGCGCGTATAAGCAAAATGCTCACACAGGTCAGTATTGACTTCAAAACCTGATTTTTCCAATTCACAATCTAATACCGATTTTAAGAGTGCCTTACAACCGCCACAGCCTGAAGCCGCTTTAGTGGCATCTTTTAATGCCGGTAAAGTGTGGCAACCATTTTCGATGGCTGAGCAGATTTGCCCTTTGGTGACATCAAAACAGGAACAAATTTGTGCATTATCAGGCAAAGCATCAGGGCCTAAGCCCACAGACTCATCTGAACGAGACGGTAAAATCAAGCTATCCGGGTGCTCAGGTAAATCAATGCCATTAAGGTAATATTGCAGTAAAGTGCCATAACCTGATGCATCGCCGACTAAGACCGCACCTAATAATTTGCTTTTATCCGCACTAACCACAAGGCGTTTATAAATTTCATCCGCCCCATTTTGGTAAGTATAAACTAAGGCATCTTGCGCGTTGGCGTGAGGGTCTCCAATACTAGCAACATCAACGCCATTTAATTTTAACTTAGTGCTCATATCAGCACCTGTAAAACGCGCGTCTTCGCCTGCTAAATTCGCAACAACGGTGCGTGCCATTTGGTAGCCCGGAGCCACTAAGCCATAAGTTTGTTCATTCCAAACGGCACACTCGCCAATTGCATACACATCAGGGGCAGAAGTTTTGCACTGGTCATCAATCACTATACCGCCGCGTGAGCCGACTTGAATGCCGCTATTGCGTGCTATCTCATCGCGCGGGCGAATGCCGGCTGAAAATAAAATAATATCGGTTTCTAGTTCCGTGCCATCGGCAAACAGCATTTTATGCTTACATTCACTACCATCGACAATTTTTTGGGTGTTTTTACTGGTTAAAACGCTAATGCCCAACGCTTCAATTTTATCCGCCAGCATTTGAGCACCGCCGGCATCTAATTGTGCCGACATCAAGCGCGGCGAGAACTGAATTACATTGGTTTTAAGGTCTAAATCTTTCAATGCTTTGGCCGCTTCCAAGCCTAATAGCCCTCCGCCAACCACCGCACCTACTTTGGCATTTTTGGCCGCCGCCGTCAGAGCCTCTAAATCTTCAATGGTGCGATACACAAAGCAATTTTCACGATCATGGCCTTGTACCGGCGGCACAAACGCATAAGAGCCGGTGGCCAAGACTAATTTATCATAATGAATGCTAACGCCTTTTGCAGAGGTCACAAATTTATTGGCGGTATCAATTTTGACTGCTTTATCACCTAAGTGAATATGGATATTATTGTCTGCAAAGAAACCATCGCTGACCATAGAAAGGTCGGCCGCTGTTTTGCCTGAGAAGAATTCCGTCAGATGTACGCGGTCGTACGCCGGTCGTACCTCCTCGCAGAAAGTGACTAAGTCGTAATTGTCTTTAATATCACTGGCAACAACGGCTTCAAGGAAATTGTGTCCTACCATGCCATTACCGATAACAACCAACGTCTGTTTTTTGCTCATGCTGTCCTCAATTAATGCGTAAACTTATTTTAGGATTATAAGCAGGTAGTGTGCCATAGTTTAAGTTATTGTATTGTTTTATTTTTATCATTATTTTTGGGGTGTCCTATGTATTGATGCACTTTTTTGGTGCGTTGGTGGTGCCTGAATAGTGCGTTGGTTGTTAAATGCTTACTGTAAAGTGTCAATTTTAGTGAGAAAGTCTTGTACTAAGGAGAGTTAGTTAAAATATCAAGCAGTCTCATTTTTGCTTATATTTTAGGCAAAAAAAAAGCCCGATAAAGAGTGAACTTAATCGGGCTTTGTTTTATTTGGCTTTAGCATGGTGCCCAGGGGCGGAATCGAACCGTCGACACGAGGATTTTCAGTCCTCTGCTCTACCGACTGAGCTACCTGGGCTTGCTAAAGAAATGCTATTATTCCAGTTATTTATTTTTGCGTCAACTTTTTTTGATATATTTTTAGGGTTATTTTATAGTTTATTGATATATAATATAATTTATTTTGCATTTATCATAAAAAAGGTACTGTATGATACTTTGGATTTGCACCTAATTGTTGCGTGAGTTTGGATTTTTTTAAGTGAATAAGGCGTTTTTAGCGGTGTTATTTATAGTATAATCGAAAGATTTTTTATTGTTTAGAGTTTGGGCATTATGTCAGATACCAAGAAAGTTGTTTTAGCTTATTCGGGTGGGTTGGATACCTCCGTTATTTTAAAGTGGTTGCAAGATGAATATGCTTGTGAAGTGGTTACATTTACGGCAGATTTGGGGCAGGGCGAAGAGGTTGAGCCTGCTCGGGAAAAGGCCAAGTCTTTAGGTATCAAGGAAATCTATATAGATGATTTACGCGAAGAATTTGTGCGTGATTATGTGTTTCCGATGTTTCGTGCGAATACTATCTATGAAGGTGAGTATTTGTTGGGGACTTCAATCGCGCGGCCATTAATTTCAAAGCGTTTGATTGATATTGCTAATGAGACGGGAGCGGATGCCATTTCGCATGGTGCGACCGGTAAGGGCAATGATCAGGTGCGCTTTGAGTTGGGGGCTTATGCGTTGCGTCCTGATATTAAAGTGATTGCGCCTTGGCGTGAGTGGGATTTGAATTCACGGCAAAAATTGTTGGCTTATGCCGAGTCGCATGGTATTCCGATTGAAATGAAAAAGGGTAAAGTATCGCCTTATTCTATGGATGCCAATTTATTGCATATTTCTTATGAAGGCGGCATTTTGGAAGACCCTTGGGCTGAGCCTGAGGATGATATGTGGCGCTGGAGCGTGTCGCCTGAAAATGCTCCTGATACGGCAACGTATATGGAATTAACTTATGTGCAAGGCGATATTACTGAAATTGATGGTGTGCCTCATTCACCCGCTGAGGTTTTGACTAAGCTAAATAAAGTGGGGGGAGATAATGGCATTGGTCGCTTGGATATTGTGGAAAATCGTTATGTGGGCATGAAGTCGCGTGGATGTTATGAAACACCGGGTGGGACTATTATGATGCGAGCGCACCGGGCGATTGAGTCTTTGACGTTAGACCGTGAGGTGGCGCATTTAAAGGATGAGTTGATGCCGCGTTATGCCACGTTGATTTATAATGGGTACTGGTGGAGTCCTGAGCGTGCCATGTTGCAGACGATGATTGATCAATCGCAATTAACGGTTAATGGTAAAGTGCGCTTGAAATTATATAAAGGTAATGTGGATGTGGTTGGGCGCGTTTCTGAAACGGATAGCTTGTTTGATGAAGCCATTGCAACTTTTGAGGATGATGAAGGGGCTTATAATCAGCAAGATGCAGAAGGTTTTATTAAGCTGAATGCATTAAGAATGCGCATTGCGGCAAAGCGATTGAAATAGAGTTTTCAAAAATCCTACTTAACTTTAAAGTGAGTAGGATTTTTTTATTGTGCTTGGCGCGGTCGCAGGTGCGGCATTTATCGCGAGTTGATTTGTGTTTGAGCGTGATGATTAAAATGGGTGGATGGTCGATTGCATCTGCATTTTGGCAAGGCTGTCTAATGATAAAAATCCATTAGAAACGTGCAGTCGTGGCCGCATGAAATATTAACTTGTATAATGTCTTTTGCGATTTCTTTTGAGGGGAAAAGGATAAATGAGCAATTTACGCAAAAAAAATGATAAAAATAAAACAGTGCGTAATGTGGCCGTTATAAATTCAGCAACGCAGTTGAGTGTGCTGAAAATGAATCGGTTGGTATTGGCTGTTATCGTCGCTTTAATGACCGCAGTAATTGTTATGGGGATGATGTTGATGCCTGATAGCAAAATAACCGAGTTACCTGTGCAAGCAAGGTCATCCGTTGAGTTGTATGAGGTGCAAATGAACCCTGTTTTGTCGGCAGAGGTTGATGCGTTAAAGTCGCAGTTAGTTGGTTTGGTGAGTGGATCAATAGAAAGCAAATTGACGATTTTAGAAAATAGTCTGCGTACCGGGACGATTACGGAGACGGGCTTGGATACAATTTATGCTTTAAGAGAAGATTTGGTGGTACTAAAGACTTATTCTGAAACAGGGGCAGGGCGGCTGATTGCGCAAAAGTATTTGCCTAAGCCTGCTGTTAAATTGGATGCTTCTGCTTTAGCGGAAGAGGTTTCGCAGTTAAGAAGTTTGATTCATTTTCTGATTAGCTCTTGCGGTTTAATGTTTGCGGCAATTGCCGGAGTTTGGGTACGCAAGCAGTATGTATTGACGGCTGAGTTGCCGACTGATAAAAAGAGAATCTTATAGACAGACGCTGTTTTACTTTTCATTAGGTAATAAAAAAGCCGCTCCGATATGAATCGGAGCGGCTTTTTTTATGTGTTTTGCTAAACTTGCAATCGCTTAGTCTTTTTCAGCTAGGTATCTGTATACTGCTGCAATAGCTTCATCTTCAGAGTAACCTGCTTTTTTAACAGGTTTGATGGCCATAATGGCATCCATTGCTTTAGGCATACCATTTTTACCTTCTTTTAAAGTAGTTGCAAAGCTTTCTTTTGATAGTTCGCCACCTTTGATAAGTGCTTCTAGTTGTGGGTTAGATGAGATGTCATGGCAAGCACCGCAACCGCGACCAAAAGCACGGTCATAGATTTTTTTACCGACTTTCATTTCTTTATCGGCAGATGCTTGTGCGCTTAAACCTAGTAACGCAACGGTTGAAACAGCTAATAATAATTTTTTCATTTTGAACCCTTCCTCTTGTGTAATGATAAAACAACCATGCTTAGTTTGTGTATGAGCGGCAGTAATCATGGCCTAAAACAAAATAAACTCTTAAATGATAGAGAATTTACGCGCATTTTTCAATTGATTTATAAAAATATAGGATTATTTCCTCCAGAGTTGTAGGTATCCATTAGACGCAATACTGTATATTTTGCGGTCATTTTCAGCAAAGTGTAATGCTAGTATGGTCGCGGCTGCAGGTGACCATTTGCGTGTTTTTTTCGGTCGCCAGTATTTTATGATTTTGCGTGTTTTGATGTTCCAAAGATCAATGCGTTGCGCGACACGACCCGTCACGAGGTATTTGCCATTTGCAGAGAAGGTGACACTTGAAAGCGTAATCAATTTAGGCGGAAGTTGCTTGTAGAGCTTGCCGGTCTGGGTGTTCCATAAACGAATGCTGCTAAGCCCTGAATTTGTCAGTGCGTAGCGGCTATCGGGTGAAATCAGTAGGCTTGCCAATTTACTGCGGTGTTGCCATGTATATTTTAATTTTCCTGTGCTTAAGTCCCATAGTTTTGCTGTTGCATCGCTAGAGCCTGTCAGTGCCAATTGACTATCGGCAGAAATATCAACATGGGTGACAGCGCCGTCATGCGGGAATTCATACAAGGTTTTGCCGTGGATTAACGAGTAGTAAATTGCTTTTTCGGCTAAGCCGATGAGGGCAAATTGACCATCGGCCGATAAAGTAACGGAGTGAATATTAGGAAGATACCAGACATTCATCAGCACGCCATCAGCAATGCGCCACCAGGCCAGTGAGTCTTTTTCCGCAGTTAGGGCGTATTGTTCAGCGTCAGCAATGGCGGAATATAAAATCCCTTCTTTTTCATCAGTATGTTGCCAATTATGCATTAATTTCTTGGGTTTTAATTGCCATAATTGTGCGCTGCCTTGTACATTGCCCGTCAGTGCGTAGTGTTCTGATAAGCTGGCGGAAAAGAGGCCTTCCGGTGATAATTCATAGGTTCTTTTCGCTTTAGGTGTGGTGTCGCAAGCGGTTAGGCTAAATATTAGGCACAGCGCAAAGAGGACGGTTTTTTTCATATTGGCCATTTTACCTGACATTTTTTTCAGGTTGAAACCATTTTAAGGAGTCGTGCAAAGAGACGACCGAACCGATAATGATTAAAGTGGGGGGCTGAATGTCTTCATGCCGCACTTTTTGAGCCATATTATCGAGCGTGCCAATAATGACGCGTTGTGATTGGCTGGTGCCTTGCTGAATTAAGGCAATGGGAAGCTCAGGCGATGCGCCATATTGCATCATGGATTGACAAATTTTATCCAGCCCGACTAAGCCCATATAGATAACAATGGTTTGCTTGGGAACAACTAATTGTTGCCAATTAAGATTGATGGAGCCGTCTTTTAAATGCCCGGTAATGAAGGTGCAGGATTGCGCGTGGTCTCTGTGGGTGAGCGGTATGCCTGCATAGGTTGCGCAGCCGGATGCGGCGGTAATGCCGGGAACGACTTGGAAATTAATATGTTGCTCTACCAGCGTTTCAATTTCTTCACCACCGCGCCCAAAAATAAAAGGGTCGCCCCCTTTGAGGCGAACCACACGTTTGCCGGCTTTGGCAAGCCGCGCCAGCAATTCATTGATGGATTCTTGCGCTAAGCTGTGGTTATTGCGTTGTTTGCCGACATAAATTTTTTCGGCATCACGCCGCGCTAGATCGAGAATTTCTGCGGAAACTAGCCGGTCATATACCACGACATCCGCTTGTTGCATTAAGCGTAAGGCGCGAAAGGTGAGTAAATCCGGATCGCCGGGGCCGGCACCGACTAAGTAGACTTCGCCGCTGGTATCGGCTGTTTTGGCTGTTTGTTGGATGGCGGCTTGTAATTGAGCTTCTGCCTCGGTTTCTTTGCCGGAAAAGAAGAGTTCGGCAATTGAGCCTTGTAAGACGTTTTCCCAAAAAATGCGTCGTTGTGCGGGTGGGTTGATGTTTTCTTTAACGGCACTGCGGTATTTTTCGGCTAATTGGGCAAGTCGCCCAAAGGCGGGGGGAATAAGGCTTTCTAATTTTGTGCGTAATAGTCGTGCTAAAACGGGGGAGGTGCCGCCTGAAGAGACGGCGGCAATGACCGGTGAGCGATCAATGATGGCAGGGACAATAAAACTACATAAGCTCGGGTTATCGACAACATTAACAGGAATATTGTTGCTGTCTGCTGTTCGTGCGACTAGGCGATTAACCTCGGTTTGGTTGGTGGCGGAGATAATGAGGCGTTGTTGGTTAATATCGGTTGCCGCAAATGCTTTTTGTATGATGTTAATTTGGGCATGATTATCGGCCAATTGTGTGACGGCGGTACTGATTTTAGGGGCAATGACGGTAATATTTGCCCCTGCTTTAGCGAGTAATTCAATTTTACGGGCGGCGATTTCACCTGCGCCAACGACGAGGCAGTTTTTATTTTTTAAATCGATAAAGAGAGGGAAGTATTCCATCGGGCTTGTGCTTACCATTCGCAGATTGTATTGGAAGTGCTATTATATGCGCTCCTTATCCGTGTGTTTAAGAAAATTTGAAAAACAAGAATGATTGAATTTGATAGAGAGGTTGATGCGCTGGGCTTGCATTGCCCGTTACCCTTATTGCGTTTAAAAAAGGCACTCAAAGAGATGCGCTCCGGTGAGGTTGTGCGGGTGATGGCAACAGACCCTGCTGCACATTTGGATTTTGGTGTGTATGCTGAACAGACGGGCAATGAAATTATTGAATATTTGCGTGAGACTGAGCAACAAGTATTTTATGTGCGTAAAAAATAAGTCGTTATAGAGGTTGTTTAGGGCTTAAGTGTTGCAAAATTAAGTTGACGCTAAAAGCAATCAATAATAAAAAGATGCCTAAGGCTAAGCCCAGTACAAAATTTCCTTTGCTGGTTTCTAAGGCGATAGCGGTTGTCATGGTGCGAGTAACGCCT
>JALSIU010000348.1 GCA_026989715.1 Methylomonas sp. | reverse complement strand
TCATTAAAGCACTAATTTGTCCAGGGCCTTCCACTTGAATCTCTTTAGAAAATTTATACACATAAATATCCCCCTGATAATGCGCATCACAATGTACGGGCTTTAAACAGCCGGCAATGGCGAGTGAATCCAAATTTTCTCGCCCAATGGGGGACAGTGGGCTCACTAAAATAAACTTTTGTCGTTCTGCCGGTGGTACTTGCAACAGCTCTTCTATATCAATGGTTAAATAATAAGGCGAGACCGGCTTGCCATCCATTACTGAAAACGCTAAAGTCTCATTTTGCTGATAAAAGGTTTCCGGCTCTTTTTGATGATAGCGAGCATATAAGCGCATTTGTAGCGCAAACCAGGCTTGCGGATAGCTAAAATGTTTAATAAAAGGTTTTGGTACCGCACTGATTGCTTTAAAAAGACTAGGATACAATTTTTGATACGTTTTAATTAACGGGTCTTGCGTATCTACCACATAAAAATCAACCGAGCCATTATAAGCATCAACAATAATTTTGACTGAGTTACGCGCATAATTTAATTTTATATCTTGCTGAACAGTGCCGGGTAAAGCAATAGGTTCAACTAATGGATAACGGTCAGAATAAGTATAAGCATCTACAATCCAATAGATTTTATTATGCACCACCACGGGGTAAGGGTCTTTACTCAGTGCTAAAAACGGCGCAATCACTTGAATGCGTTGCAATATATTACGCCGCACTAAAATACGACTTTGCGGGTTAATCGCCGCTGAAAAAAAGATACGCTCATCCTTAAAAAAAGCAGAAAGCACTGCTTTTGTTAATAAAGAAGCAATCGGCAAACCACCCGTACCTTGATAATCAGTACTCATATCCCCCGCCGTTTTATCGGTAGATGGCGGCAACTCTGCATTAGGGACAATAGCATAGGGATAATCGGCTAAACCATAAAATATTTCCGGCTGCTGTAAGGCAAGTTTTTTATCATGCTCTCCCTGCGCAAAATTATACCGATACCACTGCATCGGCCGGTTACCCAACTGATGTGAAGGTGACATCACCAATCCATAGCCATGGGTATAGACTAAATGCTGATTACGCCAGTTCTGTGCTTCTGCGGGGAGATTATTATAATCTAGCTCACGCGCGGCGACATTGACTTGATGGTGACTGCCGGCAAGAAAATAGCGGTCAACCGCCACGGTATTAAAATTAAAATAAGGGCGAATACTTTGCAGTTGTTCATAAACAGGTACCAGCAAATCATTGTCCCAAAGTGGAATATTATGTAATTCGCGTTTAATTTCAACACTGATATTTTCTGTCAGCGATGAAACCAAAGCATAATTTATTTCCTTAACATCAGAAAAGTCAAATGCATCACTCGTTGCCTGAATATGGTCGCGCATATAACGTGCCTCAGTTGCAACGGGATTAGGGGCAACATAATAGTCATCAATCATATTAGGGATAAAATCAACGTGCTTTAACCCCAAAACCAACAAATAGGCCATACCTAAGCCCAGTGCCCATTTGCCTTTACTTCCCCGATAGATAAAATAAATAGTCGCCACCGTGGTGGCTAAAAACAATAAAAAACTCAAGCCTATCAAGGGTAAGCGATAATTCATCTCCACAAAGCCAGGCCCATAAAAAACAGGCAGATGCCGGTCTTCGTACAATAAAGCAATACGTTGTAAAGCAATGGACCACGCCTCTATTAGTACTAATAGTGCAAGCAAACTTGCCAAATGTGATTTAGCCGCTAGAGGAAAACCAGCTAAGTTATCGTGGTGCTTCCTATAAACAAAATAATACAAACAGCCGACCAAAACCAATATCAATCCCAATATCCATAATAATTCAGCTTGTACAAGCTGATAAACAGGATAGGAAAATAAATAGTAACTAATATTGTTGGCATAAACAGGATCGCTTAATTCAGAGCTTACCCCAAAATAAAAGAGTAAAAAACGCTCCCAATGGCTGTATACAGGCTCTAAAAGCGGTATGACCACGAATACCGAAAAACAAAACAGCACGATGCGCTGCCGCAACATCCCCCCTGGTAAGCCCTTTAACGGCTTAACAGTTGATGCACTCAATGTTCGCGCTGCATACGCTAAATTAAAATAGACAAACCCTGCAACCACGAGCGTTGTGCCGACCATCACTAAACCGGCGTAACTTTCGCGTAAAAGATAAAAAGTTCCTAATTTTAGAGAACTAAACCACCAAAAATTTAATAAGAAATCAATTGAATAGTAAGCAAGTAACAACACTATCAATAGTGCAATCAAAATCTTCGGTATCAGCTTCATTATTATGCGTTCCCAAAAAAGTGGTCGAGGGGGGGGATTAAAGCCTTAAAACAAGTAAATACAAGGACTGATATCACCTCTATTTACTGTACAAACTCCAGCGTTATTTTTGCCAAATTAGAACGTAAAGTCTGTGTCAAACGCTCTAGCCCTGCGCCCTGCTTATTGAAAACAGCCGCAAGCGTGTACTGTCCGGAAAAGCCCTCCGGCACAGGGATGCTATAAATCACATGCCGTGTCTCAGTTGTGGGGACAGCCGTCTTAAAAGCAGTAGGCGTACTGACAACACCCTGCTCCGTAAAAAATAATAAACGATTATCCGGCATTAATACCGCCACCCATAAATCGAGCGCAACACGACGCGCCATCGTCTCTTCTAGTTCAATGGTAAACGTATCACCGGCACGGTAACTATTTTGCATGGCAAAATTTAACTGTGCCTCACGCCGGCGTACCGCCTCAATTAGTACAGTCTCTAATGGTAAATCACGGGCATTCGTGGCAACTTGGTTAATTGCATCGACCACTTCCATACCCGTAATCACTTTACCAAATACGGCATAGCCGGGTGAATTTTCACCTCGGTAATCTAAAAAAGAATTATCGACCGCATTAATAAAAAACTGTGAACTGGCCGAATCAGGTACACTCGTGCGTGCCATGGCAATCGTACCACGCAAATTTTGCAAACCAACATTCGACTCCAATGGAATGGGCGCGCGCGTTGCCTGTTTTTCCAACGCCGTATTAAAGCCACCGCCTTGGCTCATAAATCCCTTAATAATACGATGAAACACAAGGCCATCATAAAAACCTGCATCCACATAAGTCAGGAAATTGCTCACGGTAATTGGCGCAATCTCATCTTCTAGTTGCAAGGTAATTAAGCCATAATTTGTTTGCATATCCACCAGCGTCTTACTATGCGCCACCGAGATACCGGTAAAAAACCCAAATACCAATAAAAAACCAACAATATATTTATTATGCATTATGCTGTGCATTTTTCCTCCAAAATAAAAGTATATTTGTCTATAAAGAATGGCCGGTACAAAAATATCACTCTCCAATATCCTCAGCCCACAACGTGCCATGATTTGCAATAAAGGCGTGCATTAATTGTACGCATGCCGGATTATCCACTACACGAATATCCACACCACGTGCTTTAAGATACGCCTCCGGCCCTTGGAAAGTACGGTTTTCTCCAATAACTACTTTAGGAATGCCATATAACAACACCGCACCGCTACACATATCACACGGCGATAAAGTGGAATACAAGGTCGCCTGTCGATAATCCGCCGCCGTCAATCGCCCCGCATTTTCCAAACAATCCATTTCTGCATGCAATATGCTACTCCCTTTTTGCACTCGTTGATTGTGACCGCGTGCAACAATATCGCCGGCAATTACTAATACCGAGCCAATCGGGATGCCACCGGTTGCCAAGCCTTTACGCGCTTCTGCCACGGCGGCACTTAAAAATTTATCCATATAATCAAAGTGCCTATTTTGCCATTAATTTAGCGAACTCAGTCTCAGAAATAATATCGCGATTATCCAGCACACGATCCAAATACAGCAAACCATCCAAGTGGTCATATTCGTGCTGAAACACGCGCGCAATAAAACCGCTCAAGTGTTGCTCAACAGCGTTCCCTGCCCTATCCAAATAGCTTATTTTAATCTGTTTATATCTTGGCACCAATGCGCGTATTCCCGGAATACTTAAACACCCTTCCCAATCACTTTCTTTAGCCGTACTCACTGGCTCAAAGCGCGGATTAATCATAATGGTTGGCTGCATTTCCGGCGCATGCGGATAACGCGCAGATGGCCTAGAGGCGACCACCAGCATACGCCAAGAAGCAGCAATCTGCGGAGCGGCAATACCTACGCCATGAGTGTCGGCCAATGTCGTCAACATATCGCTCAGTACGTTTTGTATCACCGGCGCATGAATATCCAACACCTCGGCAGCCGTTAAACGCAATACCTCCGCCCCTAGCTGTACAATCTCACGCACTTGACTCATACGCCTGCAAAATCCACTTCATAACCTGTAAATTTGCGGATATTAATCACGCCGGTATCCAATAATAAATACTGGCCTTTAATCCCTTGCAATACCCCCGCCACTTCAGCCGTTTTATCAAAATTAAAAGATTTTACTTTTGCCGGATAGTGCGTGACAGGATACTGAATATCAACCACCTCCGCATCATCAAGATACTCAATGGCATGCTCACCAAATTTTGTCCTTATCGCCGCAAGTGGCTCGGCACACAAAGCCAATAACTCATCTCGCTTTGCCATTAAATCCACAGGCTCTTGCAAGTTTTTTAACATGCGTTGCCAACTGGTTTTATCACTCACATGTTCTGCAATGGCGACCTCAGCCAAGCCGGAAATAAGACGCGATGCGACTTTTAAAATAGGCAATGCCTGCACTGCACCTTGGTCTATCCAGCGTGTCGGAATCTGTGTGTGCCGAGTAATGCCCACTTTCACACCAGATGAATTGGCTAAATACACATAATGCGGCTGTAAACAAAATTGCGCCGCCCACTCCGGCTCACGACAGGTTCCCGCCTCATAATGGCACGTTTCCGGTTTCATAATACACATATCGCATTGCGCCAAACGGGTAAAGCAAGGATAACAAAAGCCCTGATTAAAGCTCTTTTTAATAGAGCGGCTACAGTTTACACAGCGAATATTCCCCGTAAAACTGAGCTTAATGGCCTGCCCGATATAAGGATTTAATGCAATGGACGCATCACCTAACGGCAAATTATATTGAATGGTCTCTTGTAACTCTGTCGTCATTTTACCTAATGTTCCGCGCACGCATTTCACCTCACTTTCAAACCCAATCGTTATCTATTTATTACAAATAAAGACCTGCCTGTCTCTCTTGTCCCCTTGTTTTAATCATAACGACCAACATAGATGCTGAAAGTATAAAGAAATTGCGTATAATTACCTAGTTAATATTTTAATCGCAAGAGAACTTAAATATGTCATTTGAAAACGTTACTCCAGGCAAAGATGTCCCTAGCGACATCAATGTTATTATTGAAATTCCGGCTTATACTGACCCTGTAAAATATGAAGTCGATAAAGATACCGGCGCGTTAACAGTTGACCGGTTTATGGGGACGGCCATGCAATACCCAGCCAATTATGGTTATGTGCCGCAAACTTTATCCGATGATGGCGACCCGGTCGATGTATTGGTCATCACACCTGCGCCTATTCTAGGTGGTAGCGTTATTCGTTGTCGTCCTATTGGTGTGTTAAAAATGTCGGACGAAGCGGGCGAAGATGCCAAGATTCTAGCGGTTCCGGTACAAAAACTCACGCAATACTACAATAAAGTAGACACTTACTTAGACATCCCTGAATCTGAATTAGACAAAATAGCCCATTTCTTTGAGCATTACAAAGATTTGGAAAAAGGAAAATGGGTCAAAGTTGAAGGTTGGTTTGGTATTGAAGAAGCGCAAGCAGAAATCACTGCCAGCATTGCCCGTTATAATAAATAATCCCTTTATAAAGCAGGCTAACCCCAATATAGTTGCCTAGCACATTATATTGGGGTTTATGTTCTACGCCGAATAGCCATCCGTATTTTTAGCCACCCAGCGGCTAGCATCATCTGCCAGAATTTCTTTTTTCCAAAAAGGCACGCGTGACTTCAACGCCTCCATAATAAAACGGCACGCATCAAAAGCCTCACCACGATGCACCGACCAGATAGCCACCAACACAAGCACATCCTCCGGATAAACCGCCCCCACGCGATGCACCACTAAGCTCTCTAATAAAGGCCACTGTTGTTCCGCATCCGCTACCACAGAAGCCAGTTGCTTTTCGGTCATACCGGGGTAATGCTCCAACAGCATCCCCTTAACCTGATCACCATCATTAAAATCGCGCATCGTCCCCACAAAAACACCGGTCGCCCCATACTGACCTCGTAAAGTCATTTGTGCATGCTGATAAGCCTGTATTTCTGCATAGGGATCAAATTCAGTCTCGACAATTTTAATCACTGCAACCCACCTGTGACCGGTGGAAAAAAAGCAACCTCATCCCCCTCCTGCACCGCATGTTGCAAATCAACATACTCCATATTGACCGCGACCAGAGTATTCTCAGGCATGCTTTGCCCTTGCACCACTTGTTGCCACACATCTGCCACCACCAAACCTTGCTGATAAGCCAACGTATCATCAGCACGCCCTAATAATTCTTTTAAACTCGCAAAATAACGCACTTTTATCGCCACAGGCATTCACTCATTGCTAAAAAAAATAGATAATATAGAGACATTCAATACTTTATTGCCTTCTATTCTTAAATCATGACTAAATTAACACATTTCAATCAATCAGGTGAAGCCCATATGGTGGATGTTGGCAGGAAAGCCATCACCCAGCGCACTGCGGTCACTACCGGCTATATTGAAATGCAGGCTAACACCCTAGCCCTTATCCAAAACGGTGCGCATAAAAAAGGCGATGTCTTAGCCATTGCCCGCATCGCCGGCATTATGGCCAGCAAAAGAACCGCCGACCTCATTCCCCTGTGCCACCCTTTACCGATTACACATGTGGAAGTCAATTTTGAAATCGACCTGCAAAATAAGCGTGTACATTGTTACACCACCGTAAAAACCAATGGCCAAACCGGCGTAGAAATGGAAGCCCTTACCGCAACGCAAATTGCCTTGCTAACCATCTATGATATGTGTAAAGCCGTTGATCGCGGCATGTGCATTCAAAATATTTGCCTACTTGAAAAAGCAGGCGGCAAATCAGGACATTGGCAACGAAACAGCTCGACATAACGCAGTGGACTACTTTAGCGATGCCATACTGGCAGCTGTACAATTACTATTGCAATTTAACCCCGAAGTCTACCTCATCGTCTGGACATCACTGAAAATCGCCTTAATAGCAACGACTTGTGCCGCCATTATTGCCATTCCCATTGGCATCAATATCGCCATTTACAATTTTATTGGCAAACGTCTACTACTACAAATACTGAATACATTAATGGCAATGCCTACCGTCATGATTGGCTTGCTTTTTTATGGTTTACTTAGTCGGCGGGGGATTTTGGGGGATTTGGGTCTACTTTACACAGAAACAGCAGTCATTATTGGCGAAGCATGCTTAATATTACCCATTATTGTTAATATGTGCATCGTTGCCGTCCAATCTGCCGACAATCAACTGCTACCCACTTTAAAATCACTCGGCGCAACGCCTATGCAGTTGCTACTGCCGCTATTAAATGAATTGCGCTATGTCATATTAGCTGCCGTCATCACAGGCTTTGGCCGCGCCATTGGCGAAGTCGGCGCGGCCATGATGCTGGGCGGCAATATTCAAGGCGTTACTCGTACCATGACAACCGCTATCGCCTTAGAAACCAGCAAAGGAAATTTTGTACTGGGCTTAGCCTTAGGCATCTTTTTATTATTGATTGCTTTTAGCGTCAACTTAATTTTGCAACACTTAAGCCCTAAA
>JALSIU010000347.1 GCA_026989715.1 Methylomonas sp. | reverse complement strand
CGATGCACTACCCAAACAAAATGGTGCGCCACTGCGCCTTGTTATCCCTTGGAAATACGGCTTTAAAAGCATTAAAGCCATTGTCAAAATTCGCTTCACTGAAACAATGCCGGCTACTGCATGGAACAAAATGGCTCCTGATGAATACGGTTTTTATGCCAATGTCAATCCCAATGTCCCCCACCCTCGTTGGAGCCAAAGCCGCGAACGCATGCTAGGGGCAAGTATCTTTACGCCCAAACGTAAAACAGAAATTTTTAATGGCTATGGCGAGCAAGTCGCCTCGTTATATACAGGCATGAATCTAAAAAATCATTTCTAATGCCTCTTGCTCAAAAAACGTGGGGCGGTATTAAAATATTGGTTTTCTTATTAAGCCTAAGCCCCTTTATTTTCTTGCTACAAGACACCCTAGCCGAACAATTAGGTGCCAACCCCATCGAAACATTGCATTTTCGCTTAGGTGATTGGGCCTTACGCTTTCTGTGCTTAGGGTTGGCTCTTAGTCCTTTAAAAAAACTATTAAAACAAAGCTGGCCACTTCGTTTTCGACGCATGTTCGGCCTTTTTGCTTATTTTTATGCCAGCTTACATTTGCTCGTATATATCATATTAGACCTGTCTTTTTCTTGGGAAATATTGATAGATGAAGTACCACAAAGTCCTTATATTTTAGTTGGCTTATTGACGTTTTTGCTCTTAACCCCGCTGGCCTTAACTTCCAATCAATACATGCAAAAACGCCTAGGCAAAATGTGGCGACAACTGCATAAATTAGTATATTTAGCAGGCTTAAGTGCTGTGATACATTATCTTTGGCTGGTCAAATCTGACCTAAGTGAGCCTCTTTTTTATGCCGCCATCATGGCTTTATTACTTGGCATCCGCTTGGTTATTTTTTTTAAAGCTAAGAAAATACGACGCACACGGGCTTCTACCACCGCATGGAAACAAGAGAATTAACACTTAGCCGTAGCATCAAAATAATTTTAAGCTATAATTGACGGATTTTTCAGCGTTTAAATAATCTCGATATTGTGTCTAGTTCAAATAACGATTTATCTACATTTCAAGGGCTTATCCTTGCATTACAACACTACTGGTCAGAGAAAGGCTGCGCTTTACTACAACCGCTTGATTTAGAAGTTGGAGCGGGTACGTTCCATCCTGCCACGTTTTTACGTGCCATAGGCCCCGAGCCTTGGAATGCGGCCTACGTACAACCCTCACGCCGCCCAACCGATGGCCGTTATGGCGAAAACCCTAACCGCTTACAACATTATTATCAATTTCAAGTCATTCTCAAGCCCTCTCCAAAAGATATTCAAGAGCTTTATCTGGGTTCTTTGCGTCATATTGGCTTGGATTTATTAGAGCATGATGTACGCTTTGTAGAGGATAATTGGGAATCTCCGACACTTGGCGCATGGGGCTTAGGCTGGGAAGTCTGGCTCAATGGCATGGAAGTCTCACAATTTACTTATTTTCAACAAGTCGGCGGCTTGGAGTGCAAACCGGTAACGGGTGAGTTAACCTATGGTCTTGAGCGCATTGCCATGTATATTCAAGGTGTTAAAAGCGTTTATGATTTAGTCTGGTCAAACGGCCCACAGGGCACCGTCACTTATGGCGATGTGTTCCACCAAAATGAAGTGGAAATGTCCGAATATAACTTCGACCACGCTAAAGTTGATTTTCTCTTCAGCAGTTTTGATACCTACGAAGCCGAATCAGCCAAATTGATTGACCTTAACTTGCCCTTACCGGCGTATGAAATGGTATTAAAAGCATCTCATATTTTTAATTTACTAGATGCGCGTCACGCGATTTCCGTTACCGAGCGGCAACGCTATATATTAAGAGTCAGAAATATGTCAAAAGCGGTTGCCAAGACCTATTATGCCCGCCGAGAGTCACTCGGCTTTCCTATGGTTCAACACGCCGGAGAGCAGGCATGAGCAATACACAACATTTACTATTTGAATTAGGCTGTGAAGAACTGCCCCCTGCCTCATTACGCCGGCTCAGTGAGGCTTTAGCAACCAATATTCAGCAAGGCCTACAAGATGCCGACTTAAATTTCAGTAGCAGTATCAGTTATGCCACGCCGCGCCGCCTTGCCGTCTTAATTAAAGACTTAGCCTCTGCGCAAGCAGATAAAAGCATTGAAAAGCGCGGCCCTGCCATACAAGCCGCTTTTAATGATGCAGGTGAAGCCACCAAAGCCTGCCAAGGCTTTGCCAAAAGCTGCGGTACCACTGTAGACCAACTAGGACGTTTAAAAACCGACAAAGGCGAATGGTTAGCCTTTACACAACACATTCCAGGGCAAGCCAGTGTTGATTTAATTCCGGATATTATCCGCAAAAGCATTCAGCAACTCCCTATTGCCAAGCGCATGCGCTGGGGAAGCTCTAACATAGAATTTGTTCGCCCCGTACACTGGGCAGTGTTAATGTATGGCGATGCGGTTATCAGTGCCGATATATTAGGCTTAAACACGGGCAACACAAGCTATGGCCACCGTTTTCACGCACCCTCCGGCATCGAGGTTACCCCGGAGCATTACGAAACTCGCTTATTAGAGAGCGGCAAAGTGATTCCGGATTTTAATAAACGCATGCAAATAATTGAAGCGGCGGCAAACAGTGCAGCGGCGGCCGTACAAGGCATTGCGTATATTGAAGCAGACTTGTTAACAGAAATTGCGGCATTAAATGAATTTCCTGTCCCCATTACCGGCCGCTTTGATAAACGCTACCTAGCTCTTCCTGCCGAAGTACTAATTACCACGATGCAGGTCAATCAGAAATATTTTCCTATTAAAAGTGCGACCGGTGAGCTACTACCCTACTTTATTACCTTTAGTAATATTGACAGCAGTAACCCAGCCGCTATTCGTGAAGGGAATGAGCGTGTTATCATGCCGCGCCTCGCTGATGCAGAATTTTTCTGGAATCAAGACCGCAAACAACGCTTAGAACAACGTACTGAGCAACTTGGCAATATTATTTTCCAGAAAAAACTGGGTAGCTTAGCCGACAAATCAACACGCGTCGCTAAATTAGCCGAATTTATTGCCGATAGCTTACAAATTGACAGCAATTTAGTTAGTCGCGCCGCTAAACTGGCCAAAACCGATTTGGTCACCAATATGGTTGAAGAATTTGCCAGCCTACAAGGTTTAATGGGGCGTTATTATGCATTAGCAGATGGTGAGCCACCTGAGGTTGCCCAAGCAATTGAAGAACAATATTTTCCAAAACAATCAGGTAGTCCAACCGCTTCCGGCAGTACCGGGCAAATATTAGCGATTGCAGAAAAACTAGATACCTTAACAGGCATCTTCAGTGCGGGCATGATTCCTACGGGCGATAAAGACCCTTATGCCTTACGCCGCGCGGCCTTAGGTATTCTGAGAACCATTATTGAAAATAAATTAGATATTAATTTACTCACTTGCATTGATTTTGCCTTGCAACAATTTACACATGACTTTGAGCAAGAAAAAGTACGCACTTTAGTCATTCAATTTATTTATGAGCGTCTTAAAGGGTATAGTTTAGAGCAGGGCTATACGACCGATGAATTTGATGCCGTCTTAGCAGTCAGGCCGGCAAAACCTTACGATTTTCAACGCCGCTTGCAAGCCGTGCAAAATTTCCGCCGGCGCCCTGAAGCCGAAAGTTTGGCCGCCGCAAATAAGCGTATCGGCAATATTCTGAAAAAATCAGAAAATGCACCAGCCGACACAATTGGCCAATTAATTGAACCGGCCGAAATAGCATTACTGGCTTCCGCCGAGCAAGCTGCAACTGATGTCAGCCCTTTACTGGCAAGCAAAGATTATCAAGCGGCCTTAAACCGTTTGGCAGAATTACGTAGCGATGTGGATGCTTTTTTTGATCATGTTATGGTGATGTGTGATGATTTAGCATTACGCGCACATCGCTTGGCATTGCTCAATAAACTTGCCAAGCTATTTTTACAAATTGCGGATATATCCAAGTTACAGGGCTAAATGACCACGACTAAATATATTTTACTGGATCGTGATGGCGTGATTAATCACGATGCCAATCAATTTATTAAATCTCCCGACGAATGGCTACCGATTGCCGGTAGCTTGGAAGCGATTGCCTTATTAAATAAAGCAGGCTATCACGTCATTGTCATCACCAACCAGTCGGGAGTTGGTCGTGGGCTTTATAGTGATGCTACCTTAACGGCTATTCATGCAAAAATGCTGCGTCAGCTTGCGGCAGTCGGTGGTCATATTCAACATATTTATTATTGCCCACACCTGCCTGATGCAAATTGCCCTTGCCGAAAGCCAAAACCAGGTATGTTGCACCAATTTAGCCAAGATGCAGGTGTCGATTTAAGTGATATTTTCTTTATTGGCGATTCATTGCGAGACTTACAAGCAGGGCAAGCTGCCGGTGCAAAACCTTTATTAGTCAAAACCGGAAACGGACAGCATACACTTGCCACTCACCCAGATTTAAACATTCCTATTTTTGAGGATCTTTATGAGGCCACACACGACATCTTATCAAGGTAACTCAATGTTACAACTCTACCTGCGTTCAGGTCTATTATTTGCTAGCGTACTAATGGCCACCGTTATCATTGGCATCCTAATGCTCATCGCAGCACTATTACCTTTCGCCTTACAATATAAGCTCGCAACCCTATGGGCAAAGTTTGTCTTATCGGCAACCAGCCTTATCTGTGGTTTAGATTACCAAGTCTCAGGGCTTGAAAATATTAACCTGGTGAAAAATGCCATTGTCTTATGCAAACACCAGTCGGCTTGGGAGACCATTGCTTTAATTGCCCTACTGCCTCCACAATGCATACTATTAAAAAAATCTTTATTATGGATTCCCTTTTGGGGTTGGGCCATGGCAACCTTAAAGCCGATTGCCATCGACCGTGAATCACCTAAAGAGGCACTTTCTCAATTATTAAAACAAGGAGCACAACGCTTACAGGAAGGCTTCTGGGTAGTCATGTTCCCCGAAGGCACACGTACCGCACCTGGTGAACAACGTAAATTTAGTGCCAGCGGTGCTTTACTGGCACAGCGCACCGGCTTTCCGGTCATTCCTATTGCGCATAATGCAGGTGAATTCTGGCCGCGCAATAGCTTTATAAAATATCCCGGCACTATTCAATTAAAAATTGGCACGCCCATCACTGTTTCCGGCCGCAAAAGTAAGGACATTAACGCCGAAGCAGAAACGTGGATTATCAATACCATGCAAGAAATTGCAACAAAATAACTTTTTAAAATTGCAAATTATATGAAGAAACTATTACTTATCAGCGTATCAATGTTAACGCTCATCGCATGTAGCGAACAAGAGGCATACAAACAAGCTGTTTTTGAACAAATCAGTCATGACCCTGACATCAAATCTTATCATCTCGACCCTGAGGTAATCACAGAGTGCATTGTTGATTTATCATCTAAAAAAATGCCGGGCATTGCGCCCTTCGAACCGATGCGCAAAAAAGCTTATCAAGGTTACACGCGCATGATTTCACTTAAAAAAGCGGAAAAACCTGCGGAAGTTTTAAGCGAATTGCGTGAGCATTTTGGCTCAGCTCAAGGCTTAGCCGATGCCCACATGAATTACTCAAAATGCTATCTGGAGTGTATTTCGACCGTGACCAACCGCGCTTTAGATGATGCTGAAGACGATACTGAGGCCGAACCTATACAGTAAAACCTTCCTCCTATTTCCCCTCATCACAGGTACAATCTTGATGAGGGGGCTTAAGACCCTTCTATTTATCTGGGTACAACAAATCCTGCTAATACCTGTCCTGCTTTCGGCACGGCTGAGCGGCCTTTGATATCCGTAAACTTAAAAGGCACCGATACCAGCCGCATACCTTTATTGACTTGTACAGCAAAATGCAAATGCGGCCCTGAGCTAAACCCTGTATTACCGGAAAAGGCAATCAATTGCCCAGCCTTTACCCGCATCCCTTCATAGACCTGAGCACGTTCTACCTGTAAGTGCGCATAAATCGCCATTGAACCATCATCATGTAAAATCCTGACACTGTTGGCACGTGCCATATACGCTTTTTTATCGACCCCACCTTTAAAAAAATCATTATCTAAACTCATCACAATTCCAGCTCTAGCCGCATGCACTTCTGACCCTTCAGGCATGGCAAAATCAACCGCATACTGACTTTGCGCGTTCGTATGTGAAAAGCGGCCATTAAACGCCTGTGTAATAGGAAAGCGTCTATAACTGGCAAAAGGCGGATAATATGCGGCTTGCTCATTATGCTGTGCGGCTGGATCGCCTAGTGTGTACCGATAACGCAAGGTATAGCGCCAACTATGAGCGGGATTAACCGCCACCACAGTAAACAAAATACCGGAAACACCCGGCCGAATAATTCGCGTTAACGGCAATACGGGACTTGCCCGCACATTACGCTGTTGCTCAAAGTTAAATTCTACTTCTATCGGCCCAAAAAAAGCATTATTAATTGCATAGTCCGGTTGCTGTTTTGTACCTGACTTATTGAGCCATACGCGTTGCTTAGGCTCTACTTTTAACTGCTTAACTTCAACCTGAAACGCTTGAGCGGACTTTCCGATAGGTGCTTTATCCGTATAATACCAACGCCCTTCTGCATCCTGATATTTATACAGCTTTTTTGCCCAAACCTGCATACTCAGCATACAAAGCAATAAGACTGAAAAACAGTTTATAATTCGCCTGCACACCCTCTTTTACCCCTTTATTGTAACGACTTAATACGCCCTTCATCAGATTGTATTATCAAACCATCATGTCCTCTTGGAGTAACATCCCCACCAGGTGTAAATTTATCTTGGTCATAATAAATACCTGTTAGTTTACGCTTAAATTCATTGGTGACTTTTCTAGCATCAAATTTATTCACTACTACTCTAGGCGTAATCACCACAATTAGCTCAGTCCTTTCTACCTTTTTGGCTTGCGAGCCAAATAGCCAACCTAAATAGGGTATATCCTTTAAAAATGGCATGCCTGTATTAGAAAAAGTATGCCGCTCAGAAATCAGGCCACCCAAAACAACACTTTCACCACTTAATATCGCCACACTACTTTTCAGCTCCCGTTTCAAAATAGCCGGTGAATCAATACCCGATGATACATTTGATGCTAAGGGGGTATTCACACTCTGCTCAATATCCAATATGACCACGCCTGTCGCATTAACACGTGGCTTTATAGTCAATAGAACCCCCGTATCAACCATCTGGATAGGGCTGGTTTGCAAGTTACCACTGCCATCGGTATTGGTTGTTTCCGACGTTCTTATCGGAATCTGATCCCCCACTTTAATGCTGGCTTCATGATTATTAAGCACCATAAGCGAGGGCGATGATAAAACATTAATTTTATTATCATCTGCCAAAGCATTAAAAACCAGGCGAATATCATCAGAACTACGTTGCAAACCATAAGAAAATCCGCCCGTAGCCGCAGCTGTCAAGCCTTTGGCAACGGTTCCTAAAACTCCAATTCCTTCCATGCCGTTAGGGCCGCTATTATTAAATTTCCATTTCACCCCATATTTCAAATTATCGGTTAAATCGACAGCAACAATGGTCGCATCTAGCATGACTTGTAAAGGCATCACATCCAGACGTTTAATCACTTTACTCAGCATACGATATTGCTGTGGCTCTGCCATAATCACTAAAGCATTATTAGGTTCATCAGCGACAATACTAACGCCTTCTAAAGAAGTGCTGTTCAGATTATGGCTCCTTTTGGTATTAATACTTACTTTTCTCGATTTATTACTAATTGTTGTCACTCGCCGCCCAGGTGCAACCGATGGTGCATTCTTTTTAGATGCATTCATAC
>JALSIU010000346.1 GCA_026989715.1 Methylomonas sp. | reverse complement strand
TAGCTGAATTCTTTATTGTGTGCAGGCTAAAGCGTACTGCTTTAGCCTTGCTTAATTTTGTGGACAAGTATTTTAACAACCCCAACGTAAATTGGCAGTGTGTACAGGTGCATCCCATAAGTTCAGCATTTCATCATCTAGCAATGTTAAAGTGATGGAGATACCTGCCATATCGAGTGATGTGGTGTAGTTGCCAACTAAAGAGCGTTGAATATGCAGGCCGCGTTGTTTCCAAAACTGAGCCGCTAACCCATAAATTAAATATTGCTCCATGAGTGGTGTGGCACCGAGGCCATTGACATGTAGTAGTGCTTTTTGGTCTTTTTTTGTTTTTAGGTCACTCTCTATTGCAGTGCAAATTGTATTGACAATAGTGCTTGCATCACTGAGCGGGAGTGTTTCATGGCCGCGTTCACCGTGTATGCCAACTCCCATTTCCATTTCAGTTTCGCTGATATCGAAGGTTGCTTGGCCTAGGGCGGGCACGGTACAACTTGTTAAGGCAACCCCCATGGAAGCGGTATTGTGATTGACGCGCTCTGCCAAGGTTGTACAGTCGGCTAAATCAGCACCCCTTTCAGCGGCCGCACCCACTATTTTTTCGACAATCAGCGTTCCTGCAACACCACGGCGACCTGTGCTGTGCGTTTTAGGGAGTGATACGTCATCATTAATCAGTATTGATGCATTGGGACAGTCTAGCATTTCGGCTGCAATTTCAAAATTCATGACATCGCCTGCATAATTTTTGACAATAAAGAGTACGCCCGCTTCACCTACTACTGTTTGTGCGGCTGCCAGCATTTGATCGGGCGTGGGTGAGGTGAAAATTTGTCCAGGGCAAGCCGCATCCAGCATACCTTTTCCAACAAATCCTGTGTGTAAAGGCTCATGTCCTGAGCCACCACCGGAAATAATGGCGACCTTATCTTTGCGTATTTGGTGGCGACTGATAAAACAAGGGTCATCATATAGCGTGATGATATCACTATGAGCTTTGGCAAAGCCGTGTAGGCTTTCTGTGAAGAGCTTATCGACTTTGTTGATAAATTTTTTCATGGGCTGTGTCCTGATAATGAATGAGTGCTAAAGACTTTAGGCAAAGTAACTGGGCTTATATAGATTAAGCATAAATTGGGGACGATAAAGTGACATATAAGCCGCATTTCACCTTATAATATAGCTAATCATAATGGATTCCTACAAATATTATATGGCATTATTTTTTTCTTTTTTACGGCAGAGTGCTACCGGCATTGATGCGCTCAATGAATATGTCGGGCGCGGTATTTCTTGGCTAACATTGGCCATGGTATTACTTACTTTTGCAATTGTTATTTGTCGCTATTTGTTTGATGCAAGTTGGGTGCCGGTACAAGAAGCTGTCATTTATATGCATAGTATCGTTTTTATGTTGGGGGCAGCTTATACTCTAAAGCACGATGGGCATGTACGTGTTGATATTGTGTATCAAAAATGTAATCCTAAAATAAAAGCTTGGATTGATTTGGTGGGCACTTTACTACTGCTGTTGCCGGTTGCCGGTTTTATTTTTTGGAGTAGTTGGGAATATGTCCTGGATGCATGGGAGATAACGGAAGGGTCGCGCAATTCTGGGGGCTTGCCATTTATTTATCTATTAAAGAGTTGCCTCTTGCTAATGTCGGGATTATTGGTTTTGCAGGCGGTGGCATTATTCATGCAAAAAATAGTGTATTTATTTGCGCAAGCAGAGGCGGCGCATGGATAGTTATATGGCCTTATGGATGTTTTTAGCTGTGTTTGTGGTATTGCTTTCGGGTTACCCTGTTGCATTTGTTTTGAGTGGGACAGCATTGATGTTTGCGTTGCTAGGCTTGCAATTAGATAGTTTTGATTCTGATTTTTTAGCGGCCTTGCCAAATCGTTTATTTGGCATTATGAATAATGAAACGCTTATTGCCGTACCGTTGTTTGTCTTTATGGGAGTCATTTTAGAGCGTGCGAAAATTGCAGAGTCTTTATTGGAAGCTATGGCAGAGTTATTTGGTTCTTTACGGGGGGGCTTAGGGATAGCCGTGACTATTGTGGGGATGTTGATGGCTGCAAGTACCGGTATTGTCGGGGCAACGGTCGTTACTATGGGTTTATTGTCGTTACCGACAATGCTGAAACGTGGTTATGATCCAGCCATTTCTTGTGGCATTATTTGTGCTTCGGGTACCTTGGGGCAAATCATCCCGCCATCTATTGTGTTAGTGTTGTTGGGTGATGTTATCGCGACGGCCTATCAACAAGCACAGTTAGAAATGGGGATTTTCGCACCGGAAACTATTTCGGTTGGGGATTTATTTGCAGGTGCATTAGTCCCAGGTGTTTTATTGGTATTGATGTATTTAGTTTATATTAGTGTGATGGCATGGTTACGTCCCGATGCCTTGCCCCAAGCCACGAAAACAATACGGCATGAAACAGGGTTTTATCTGCGTATATTAAAAAGTCTGTTACCACCTTTATTGCTTATTTTATCGGTGCTGGGTTCAATTATTGGTGGTTTAGCTACGCCGACTGAAGCGGCGGCTGTGGGGGCGGTGGGTGCATTGTTACTGGCAATTAGCAGTGCTCAGCTAACACTGCCCATCTTGCAAGATGCAATGCGCAATACCACACAAATTACCAGTATGGTGTTTATGATTTTAATCGGAGCTGCCTTATTTTCTTTGGTTTTTAGGGGATTTGAGGGGGATGAGTTAATTGTTGATTTGTTGTCTGACTTACCCGGCGGGAAGTTTGGTGCTTTATTTATCGTCATGCTGGTGATGTTTTTGCTGGGGTTTGTTTTAGATTTTATCGAAATTACCTTTGTCATTGTCCCTATTGTGGGGCCGGTTCTGTTGGCAATGGGGCTAGACCCTATTTGGCTGGGGATTATGATTGCGCTTAATTTACAGACTTCTTTTTTAACTCCGCCATTTGGTTTTGCGTTATTTTATTTACGCGGGGTTGCGCCGGAGACCGTGACGACAGGGCAAATTTATAAAGGCGTTATGCCGTTTATTGTCATTCAGTTATTACTTTTAGGTATTTTGGCTTATTTTCCTGAGTTGGCAACTTGGTTGCCTACACTGATTTATGCGTGATGATATGATATTTTCTCGAATTTATACTATATTGGTAATGATTTTTTTATTAAATGCATGTGGTCAACAAGGGCCTTTATATATGCCGTTAGAGAACTCAACAAAAGAGGCAGGAAGGAAGTAGTGGATTATTTTAATTATCGTGATGATAACTTATTTGCTGAAGAAGTTGCAGTGGCTGATATCGTCGCTGAATATGGCTCACCTTGTTATATTTATTCTAAAGCAACTTTTGAGCGGCATTGGCATGCATTTGATGCGGCATTTGGTGAACAAGCCCATTTGATTTGTTATGCAGTGAAGGCGAATTCTAATATTGCAGTATTAAATGTTTTGGCGCGCTTAGGATCGGGGTTTGATATTGTTTCACTCGGTGAATTGCAACGCGTGCTGACAGCACAAGGCGATCCGAAAAAAGTGGTTTTTTCGGGGGTGGGTAAGCGTGAGGATGAAATTAAAGCTGCTTTAGAGGTAGGTATTCGTTGTTTTAATATTGAAGTTAAAGGAGAATTAGATCGCATTAATCAAATAGCCGGTGAGTTAGGGGTTATTGCGCCCGTTTCTTTTCGCGTTAACCCAGATGTTGATGCTAAAACTCATCCTTATATTTCCACTGGTTTAAAAGAAAATAAATTTGGTATTGATATTGATTCTGCCCTAGATGAGTATCGTCGTGCAGCGGCTATGCCGCATGTAAAAATAGTTGGGATTGATTGTCATATTGGTTCACAACTCACCGAAACACAGCCCTTTTTAGATGCTTTGGAGCGTGTGTTGAAAATAGTCGCTACCCTAAAATCTGAAGGTATTATGCTACGTCATTTGGATTTAGGCGGTGGTTTAGGGATTTGTTATAACGATGAAGTCCCGCCAGAGCCGGCAGATTATGTGACAGCTATTTTAGAACGTCTTGGAGAAAATGATTTAGAGATATTATTAGAGCCTGGGCGTGCTATTGCAGGGAATGCCGGTATTTTGGTAACGAAAGTTGAGTATTTAAAGCCGACGGCAGAGAAAAATTTTGCCATTGTTGATGCCGCGATGAATGATTTGGTGCGGCCGTCTTTGTATCATTCTTGGCAGGCGATTATTCCTGTAAAGCGTGGTAGCAAAGTCACTGAGCAAGCCTGGGATATTGTCGGGCCGGTGTGTGAAACGGGCGATTTTTTAGGTAAGCAACGAGTACTGGCTTTGTCTACAGGTGACTTACTGGCAATACGCTCTTCGGGAGCTTATGGTTTTACCATGAGTTCTAATTATAATTCACGGCCTAAAGTTGCCGAGATTATGGTCGATAAGGAAGTCGCTCATGTCATTAGGGAGCGCGAAAGTATTCCGCAGTTATGGGTAGGTGAGCACTTGTTGCCTTAGTTTCTATCAGGAAATATCTAAAGATTAAGTGGAAGTAGTGGATGTTAATTGAATTTACAAAAATGCATGGTTTAGGTAATGATTTTGTCGTGATTGATGCGGTACGTCAAGAGATTGATTTAAGCTCTGAGCAAATTCGTTTTATTGCTGACCGACATTTTGGTATCGGTTGTGACCAAATACTGTTAGTGGAATATGCACAGCATTCTAATGCTGATTTTCGTTACCGAATTTTTAATGCTGATGGTAGTGAAGTTGCTCAGTGTGGGAATGGGGCGCGTTGTTTTGCCCGTTTTATTCGCGATAAAAAGCTGTCTTATAAAGATAATATTTTGGTTGATACCCATGCCGGGCAGTTATTATTAACTTTCGATGATAATGATTTAATTACGGTTAATATGGGGGTTCCACGGCATAATCCTGCTTTGATTCCATTGCGTACCGAACAAGAAGAGAAATTTTATACTGTCGATGTGAATGGCGTAGAAAAAGCATTTGGCGCGGTGTCTTTGGGCAACCCTCATGCTGTGTTACAGGTAAATGATGTGTTGCTTGCACCTGTGCACGATTTAGGCGAAGCGTTAGAGAGTCATCCATTTTTTCCTGAGCGTGCAAATATTGGCTTTATGCAAGTAGTAGATCGTAACACTATCAAATTACGCGTGTATGAGCGCGGTGCAGGGGAGACTTTGGCTTGCGGCAGTGGGGCGTGTGCGGCCGTTATCATTGGGATTGAGCAAAAGTTATTAGATAATGATGTGGTTGTTGAGTTACCTGGAGGGAACTTGCAAATTCATTGGCAAGGTCGTGAACATCCTGTTTTTATGACAGGTGCAGCAATCAATGTATTTGAAGGACGTATAGAGTTATGAACGAGCTTGAGCCTAAACAAGTAGAGGCCTATTTACAGCAACACCCTGAGTTTTTTCATGAGCACTTAGACTTATTAGAGGATATTAGTATTCCGCACCCTAGTGGGAGTGCGGTTTCGTTGATTTCTAAACAATTGGAATTATTCCGCTTGCGCCATCATGAAATGGAGGCGCAGCTGAATGCCTTGATTGAAATTGCACGTGACAATGATAATTCTGCCAATAAAATGCATGAATTGACGTTGGCGGTTTTAGAAGCAGATAGCTTGGAAGTTGCAATAGAAAATTTGAATGTGGTATTGGCAGAATGTTTTTTGACAGATTTTTTTGCTGTTAAAATTATTACTGCGGCAGAGCATGATAGTGCGATTGCCGATTTATTTGTTAAGCCTGATTGTGAGGATTTAGTGCATTTTAGTAAGGTGTTACAGAGTAATCAGGCGTTTTGTGGTCGGCCTACGTTGGCGCAGGCTAAATTTTTTTTTACGGATAACGCCTTAGAAGTGCAGTCTTGTGCCATTATTCCGATGGCTTTTACGGAGATAGAAGCTCTGTTGGCTATTGGGAGTCGTGATGCTGATAAATTTCATTACAGTATGGGGCATTTGTTTTTAACGCAAATGAGTGAAATTATTGGTACACGTTTTACTGCTTTATTAAAGCAGTCTTAAAGCATGCAGGAACTTGCAAAACAGCAGGTTAATGATTTTTTACAACAGTTGACTGTTGAGAAAAGGTTGTCGGTGCATACTGTGAATAGTTATCGCCGCGATTTACAGCAGTTAATCAGTTTTTGTTGTCAGCAGGCGATTTCACAATGGGCTGATGTTGTAGTTGCCGATATATTAAAACATATTGCTGAGCGACATCGCTCCGGTTTAAGTAGTAAAAGTTTACAACGTGAGCTATCGGCTATTAGGAGTTTTTATTTTTATTTAATGCAGTCTGAGCAGGTCGCTAACAACCCCGCGCAACAGGTTAAAGCCCCTAAGCAGGCCAGAAAATTACCTAAGACACTAGATGTTGAGCAAATGAATGGTCTATTAGATGCAGGGACTAACTCTATTTTAGAAATACGTGATGTCGCGATGTTTGAATTATTTTATTCATCCGGTTTACGTTTGGGTGAATTAAGTGCTTTAAATATCAATGATTTGGATTTAGACGATAAGCAATTAAAGGTCGTCAAAGGTAAAGGTGGCAAGTCTCGCTTATTACCTGTTGGCAAATATGCGGTAGCGGCATTGCAAGCATGGCTTAATGTAAAGCCTCCCTCTATCGAAACAAATACAGACCCTCTTTTTATTAGTACTAAAGGTAAGCGTTTAGGGCATCGTAGTATTCAATTGCGTTTAAAACAGTGGTGTCTTAAAAAAGGTATTACTGAGCCGGTACACCCACATATGTTGCGTCATTCCTTTGCAACGCATTTGCTAGAAGCCAGTCAGGATTTACGTTCAGTGCAAGAATTGTTGGGTCACGAAAATATCAGTACAACACAAATTTATACACATTTAGATTTTCAGCATTTATCTGATGTGTATGACCAAGCTCATCCGCGCGCTAAAAAGAACAATTAAGGTATTGTTGCTTGGGCAAAAAAGAGACATTTTTTGGATAAAATTGGGAGGGGCGGATTATTTGCTGTGCCTCTTGTTTTTAATCTATGTCTCTAGTGGATAAAGTGCTATTATAAGAATCATTTAAGTGATGGGTAGTGCTCTAATTTTGGCTCATTTTTACAGTCTGAATTTGGAAGAATAATTAAAAAAGGTTTAAATATAATGTCTGAACAAGATTTTTCAGAAGATGCGGAAAAAAAAGGATTTATTTGGTTTTTACGGACTGTTGCTGTTTTATCTGTAGTAACTGTTGTTGTATTAGGAGGTTACTGGAGCATCGAACCTGAGGGGTTTAATGTTATTGAAGAGGCAAAAATCAGACAAGGGCAAGATCACTTGGATGAAATACCGGTCGGTTATGTGTATGCAAATACCTTAGCGCATATTGCAGAAACATTATTGTATAAATCAGGTGGCTATATTACGAATGATGTGGGTGTACCAGGTGTTTATTTAGATAATATTACCAGTTGGGAATATGGTGCATTGATTATGTTGCGTGATGCCACCTCGGCACTGCGTAACCATTTGGCGCGTTCACAATCACAATCGGCGGAAGACCCTGATTTGGCAATGGCGGAGCCTTATTTTTATTATGAACATAACTCATGGGCTTTGCCTTCTACCGAAGCGGAATATGAAAAGGGTATTGAAGCGTTACACTCCTATATGCAGCGTTTAGCGAATCCCAGTCATAAAAACCCAGGACATTTTTATTCCAGAGCTGATAATTTATGGCAATATGTTGAGATTATTATTAAGCGTTTAGGAGGGATTTCAACACGACTGAGTGCGAGTACAGCACGTTTTGAAGCGTATGATATGCAACTGGATAAGCCTGGAGCCATCTCACAAACATCATGGCTACAGATTGATAATGAATTTTGGCAAGCGCGTGGTTCATGCTGGGCT
>JALSIU010000345.1 GCA_026989715.1 Methylomonas sp. | reverse complement strand
TGATGTCATTACCTTTATACCTGAGCCTATTGCAGAAAGCGAAAAAATAGAGCCGGTTATTAAGGTGCTAGATGCCATACAAAATGAGCAGGAAAAGCCGACGGTGGTGATTGAAAAAAAACAACAAGTAGATTTGTTTGAGGCTAAGGACGCTATTCAGCCGGGGGATTTGCCCAGTACCGATTTGCTAGACCATAGAGATACAGCAGTTAAAGGGTATTCTACAGATGAATTGACGGATATGTCGCGCTTAGTCGAGCAGGCATTGCTAGATTTTAATGTTGTCGTTGAAGTAACCGCCGTATTGCCGGGGCCGGTGATTACCCGTTTTGAGATGCAACCTGCGGCGGGTATCAAGGTGAGTAAAATCACCGGCCTAGCAAAAGACTTAGCAAGGGCTTTGTCCGTTACAAGTGTTCGCATTGTTGAAGTTATCTCGGGGAAATCGGTCATCGGCCTTGAAATTCCCAATCAAGAGCGGGAAATGGTTTCATTTAGAGAAGGCCTGGAGTCCACCAAGTTTCAGCGCGCGAAATCACCACTGACTTTATTATTAGGGAAAGATATTTCCGGTGCGCCTGTTGTGGCTGATTTAGGCAAAATGCCCCATTTATTGGTGGCAGGAACAACTGGGTCAGGTAAGTCGGTGGCGATTAATACCATGATTTTAAGCATGTTGTATAAATCCACTCCTGATGAAATTAGGATGATTATGATTGATCCTAAAATGTTGGAGTTATCCATATATGAAGGTATTCCACATTTATTGACACCGGTTGTCACGGATATGAAAGATGCTGCTAATGCCTTACGTTGGGCGGTTGCAGAAATGGAGCGACGTTATAAATTAATGTCTAAAGTGGGGGTGAGAAATTTAGCGGGTTTTAATAAATTGCTGACTGAGGCAGAAAAAAAAGGCGAGCCCATTAAAGACCCTTTATACACTTATGACGAAGAACTTGCTGAAGGCGAAAGTATTCCTACTTTGAGTCGTTTGCCGCATATTGTGATTGTGGTGGATGAATTGGCTGATATGATGATGATTGTGGGCAAAAAGGTGGAAGAGCTGATTGCACGTTTAGCACAAAAAGCGAGAGCCGCCGGTATTCATTTGATTTTGGCAACACAAAGGCCTTCAGTGGATGTATTGACAGGACTTATTAAAGCCAATGTGCCGTCGCGGCTTTCTTTTCAGGTTTCATCCCGTATTGATTCGCGCACCGTGATCGACCAAGGTGGCGCTGAATTTTTATTGGGTAATGGTGATATGTTATTTATGCCGGCAGGGACTAATATTCCTATTCGTGCCCATGGTGCTTTTGTTGATGATCATGAAGTACATCATGTGGTTGAGTTTTTGAAAAAAACGGCACCGGCAAATTATTTACCGGAAATTACGCAAGAATATACCGAAAGTGGTGATGGTAATTTTGTGGCAGGGGATGAGGCGGCTGATCCGGAAATGGATGTGCTATATGATCAGGCCGTGCAATTTGTGACTGAATCACGCAAGGCTTCTATCTCCAGTGTACAAAGGCGATTAAAAGTAGGCTATAACCGAGCAGCTTCTATGATAGAAGCGATGGAAATGGCGGGGGTTGTGAGTCCGCCCGAAGGGAGTGGTATGCGCCAAGTGCTTGCCCCGCCGCCGGTAGGAGATGAATAATGAATTATGCACTGATTGGCAGTATTATTTTGCTTGTTGCCACCTTAGGCAGTTGGCTTTTATTGAAATTTAAATATGGCGATAAATCTAAGCAGGTAAAGTGGGCTTTATTTGTCTTGTATTTTTGGTTATTTAATTTTATCCAATTAATTGGCTTGGCTTTAGTGTACCAGTTAAGCCGATAGCTTGTTTTGCAGATGAGTGATATGTCGATTAATGAGCCGCAAGTGACTCATCAAGATGATGATGCAACACGTTTAGCACCTAATAATATCACTGCTCAGAATGGCTCTGCGCAACCGCGTTATGGTTTTTTTACCGAACACTTGCGTATTGAAGGCATTATTGGCGAGGGGGGTGTTGGCCGAGTTTACCTAGCTTATGATAAAAGGATTGGTCGCCGAGTCGCCATTAAAGAAATGATTGAGCCGCCTAGTGAGGAAGCTGATGAGTTAATTAATTCTTTCATACACGAAGCTAAAATTACCGCACAATTAGAGCATCCTTGCATTATTCCAATATATGAAATGGGGCAACGTGAGTCTTTTGGCCCTTATTATGTCATGAAGTATATCAAAGGCATTACGATGGAAGAGCAGTTGCAGGCTTTTGATGCGGAGAGCGTTGTCGATGATATTAATCAACGCTTAAAACTGCTTGACCCCTTAATTGATGTGTGTGAGGCGTTAGCTTATGCGCATGAAAAAGGGGTGATTCATCGTGATATTAAGCCTGCCAATATTATTAGTGGTAAATTTGGTGAAACCATTATTATTGATTGGGGGCTGGCACAAGCCATTAGCTCCGATAATAATACCTACTTCTTTAATAATGCACTCAAGCACCAACGCAATACGTTAAGCGATACGCATTCTTCCATAACAGTGGGCACGCCACGCTATATGGCTCCTGAGCAATGTGAGGGGCAAGCATGTAAAGCTAGTGATGTTTATAGTTTGGGCGTTATTTTATTTAGAATTATTACAGGGCATTTTCCGTATCATGGCTCTTTAGATGAGATTGAGCAACAATTAAGCAGCTCCCAAAAATCCCCGTCGCCGTTTCAATTTAACCAAGCTGCGCCGGTTGAATTAGTCGCTATTTGTGAAAAAGCAATGGCTAAACCAAAGCAACTTCGCTTTCATGATGCGGGTGAATTGCTGAAACAGTTAAATGACTATCGTAGTGGGCGCATGGTTAAAGTTTACAATTATTCAAAACAAGAGTTGTTGCGTCGTTTTTTTGTGCGTAATAAGTTATTGGTTTCGATGTTGTGCGCATTATTAATGACCATTATGATTGGAGCGGGTTTTGCCATTCATTACGCTTATTTAACGCAACAAGAAAAAATAAAAGTGGAGCGGGCATTGATTACCATTACCACCGTGAGTGAGCGTGCACAAAATGAAGCGCATGTTATTGCGACTGCGATGTTGGCCAATACTCATCTGCTCTATACTGATTTAAAAGTAACCGCTGCGCAGTTGGCTAAATTAGAGCCTGAAGAACGTATGCAGCAAAAGGTACTCTTGGGAAACTTACAGCAACTTTACCCAAAAGTAGTGGCTTTTTCCATTAAACAGGCGGATGCGTTGGCACCTTATTTGGCCTCAGGTTGGAAATTAACATCACAACAAGGCGGCATTCCTATTTTAGTTGCGCATCAGGGGCGTATGCAAATTGTGTTGCGTGTACCGGTGCAATCGAACGGGGCGGCTCAGCAGTTCCTTGAAGCCACTATGTATCCTGAGACAGTGATGCCTGCCTTGTTTTCTAAAGCGTCCATATTAGGCTCTGAATTACAAGACGTATGGATATTGCGTCATGATGGCTTAATTATTTACGATAAAAATCCAAAGTATTTGGGGACTAATTTATTTACGGATGCCATAGGTATTACATCTGCTTCTCTATTGGAATTTGGGCAGTTGGCACTGAGTCGTAATGAGGGGATTGGTCATTATGTTTATTATGAAGCCGGCCGGCGTATTGAAAAAATAGCGGCATGGGAAACGGTACGTTTTAGTGATACGGATAGCTGGGTGATTATTGTTGACTACCCTTATTTAAGCCGAAAGATAGAGACGGCAATATTTTAATAAAACTGGCCTATTATTTGCTTGATATGCTACAAAGCAAGCAAATAGGACGGTTTTATGACAACGTTTACCTCACCACAGAAAACAGAGCAGTTAACAGATGCTTTTCGTCTCTTTAATCAGTTATCGCAAAATCTTAGTCATTCTTACCAAGGCTTAGAAGAGCAAGTCGAAAAGTTACATCAAGAATTAGCCGCTGCGCGTAGTGAGCGCGTTAAAACATTGCTGGAAAATGAAAAATTGGCGGTACGCTTACAACAGATTTTAGCCGCTTTACCTGCCGCAATTATTATTCTTGATGCGCAAAGTCGAGTGCTTGACTGCAATACGCAAGCAATTAATTTTTTAGGTGAGCCTTTAATTGGTCAGCTTTGGGGGGAGATTGCGGCACGTAGCTTAATTGCGGTGCTGGATAATCCTTTGGAGAGGCAATTATTAAATGGGTTGCGGGTGACGATGGCGCGTAGTGCCTTGCCTGATACGCAAGAGCAAGTCATTGTCTTGAGTGATGTCAGCGAAATGAATACTTTACAAGAAAGCTTGCATCAGCAAAAGCATTTGTCGGCGATGGGAGAAATGGTGGCCAGTATGGCGCATCAAGTAAGAACGCCTTTATCAACGGCCATCTTATATGCTTCGCAACTCTCCAATCCTGCATTAGCCCTTGATAAGCGCGAGAAATTTTCTAAGAAAATATTAGAACGTCTGCATTATTTAGAGCGGCAAGTAAATGATATGTTGGTATTTGCCAAAGAAGGGCGTTTGACGATGGCTGAATTTTCTTTGCAGAGTTTATTGGCGAAGGTTGAGCAGGCTTTGTTAGATTCAGTGACGGATGGGAAAGTACAATTTTACGTGATAAATCAATGTTCTATTGATGTTTTATATGGTAATGAGCATGCTTTGCAAGGCATTATGATGAATTTACTCAGTAATGCCGTAGAAGCAATGCAGGGGCAGGGGCAACTGACTCTTGAAGTGATTCAGCAAGATGCGCAAGCTATCATGGTGAGTATTAAAGATACAGGGGTTGGTATTGATGCGGTGAGTTTGCAAAGAATTTTTGAGCCATTTTTTACCACCCGCGTGAATGGTACCGGTTTAGGCTTGGCGGTAGTAGATAGTGTGGTGAAAGCACATGGTGGTTCGGTAAGTTGTCATTCGCAAGTGGGCGTGGGAACCGAGTTTAAAATGGTATTGCCGTGTATTCGCTCGGTTTTTGAGCCTAATCTTTCTATGGGAGCAAGTGCATGAAACAGTATGATGTATTAGTCGTTGAAGATGATGTTGCACTGTGTGAGGCCTTATGTGATACCTTAGAAATTGAGGGGTATCGAGTGGTTTCGGCATGTAATGGAACAGAAGCATTGTTAAAGCTGGCTAAAAATACCTTTAAATTGGTGGTTAGTGACGTGCAAATGCCGGTCATGGATGGTTTGCAGTTGCTGGACAATATGCAAAATCAATATACGAATATTCCCATTTTATTGATGACAGCCTATGGCTCAGTCCCTAAAGCGGTTGAAGCGATTCAAGCAGGTGCATCTGATTATTTGATTAAACCATTTGATGCTAGTGCTTTGGTTGATAAAGTAGCAAACCTGGTTGTGCAAAATCCTGTTGCGGCAAATGATAAAGTACTTGCAGACGGGGCGATGCAGCGTTTATATCATTTGGCAGCAAAAGTGGCACAAACGGATGTTACCGTGTTGATACAGGGAGCAAGTGGCACAGGTAAAGAGGTGCTGGCGCGGTATGTGCATCAGCATTCTTTGCATCGGCAGGGGCCTTTTGTGGCCATTAATTGTGCCGCTATTCCGGAAACCATGATGGAGTCTATCCTGTTTGGTTATGAAAAAGGAGCTTTTACCGGCGCGACTCAAGCTATGCCGGGTAAGTTTGAGCAAGCGGAAGGCGGAACCTTATTATTGGATGAAATATCAGAAATGGATTTGGCTTTGCAGGCTAAATTATTGCGTGTGCTTCAGGAAAAAGAAGTCGAACGTTTGGGCAGTCAACGCAAAATTAAATTAAACGTCAGAATTTTGGCGACAACCAATCGTCACTTGAAAACTTATGTACAAGATGGCTTGTTTCGAGAGGATTTATATTATCGTTTAAATGTATTCCCTTTAACGATTCCTGCCTTGGCAGAGCGTATTGATGATATTTTACCGTTGGCCAATGATTTATTATTGCGTCATGGTTCTACAGGTCATAAATTGCCGTCTTTTAGTGCCGCTGCCGCTAAAAAATTACAAGCCTATCACTGGCCGGGTAATGTACGTGAATTAGAAAATGTTGTGCAACGTGCTTTGATTTTGCAGTCCGGTACAAAAATTACTGAGCATGATTTGATTTTTGAAGAAGTGATGCAAGAGGGCGTACTGAGTACCAGTACACTAGATGCACCGGTTACGGTTGAGAGAGGTGTGCTGACCGAACCTATTTCTATAACGGAAGAGTCTGAATTAGAAGCGAAAAGTTTAGATAGTGGCTTACGTTCGGCAGAAGATAAAATTATTTTAAAGACCTTAGAGACTTTTAAGGGGAGCCGAAAAATGACGGCAGAAAAATTAGGTATCAGCCCACGTACCTTACGTTATAAAATAGCGCGAATGAAAGACGATGGTGTGCTTATTCCATGTTAGAATGTTAACAATAATATTGGCTTGAAAAATGCTTGTTATTTTGTATTAAGTTTTAAGCAATACAGCAAAGCAGGATAGTGTAATGAGTGAGATGAATGTTAATCAGGTTTTAGCGCAAATGCGCACTATGTCAACGGAAGCGGCTAATAAGCCTGCGCCCGTAGATGATAGTAATGATTTTGCGTCCCTTTTAAAGCAGTCTATTGATAATGTTAATGCTACTCAGCATGTAGCTAAAAAAATGGCTTCTGATTTTGAAACCGGTGAGTCCGATGCGGGCTTGGCAGAAGTGATGGTTTCTTTGCAAAAAGCAAGTGTGTCTTTTCAAGCAATGGTGCAAGTGCGTAATAAACTGACTGATGCATATAAAGAAGTGATGAATATGCCGATGTAATGGGTTGTTATAAAATAATATGAGTGAGCAAGAAGCGACAACGAATGATTTAGCCGGCACCGAAACAGAGGAGAGTACTGAGTTAGTCGCTGAAGAAGAAAAAGTATTGCACCCGGCAGTACAGGGGCTTGCTGAATTGACGGTGGTCAAGCAAGTTGGCTTGATGTTGGGGTTGGCCTTTAGTGTGGCTATCGGCGTTGCGGTTGTATTATGGTCACAAGCACCTTCTTATGATTTATTGTTTCCAAGTCTCGCAGAACAAGATGCCTCAGAAATTTTAGCCGCATTAGAACAGTTGGATGTTGATTATAAAGTGGATGAACATACCGGCGCGATTATGGTTAGCGCAGGCAAGGTGCGTGATATTAAATTAAAATTGGCGGCAGAGGGCTTGCCGCACAGTGATAGCTTAGGCTATGAATTGCTGGATAAAGAGAGCAGTTTTGCGACCAGTAAAAATGTAGAAAAAATGCGCTTTCAACGTGCTTTAGAAGGCGAAATAGCACGTACGGTCATGACCATTCAAGCCGTTAAAGCGGCCAGAGTTATTTTGGCTTTACCTAAACAATCCGTTTTTGTGCGGAAACAAAAAAAGCCCAGTGCGTCGGTTATTCTTAATTTGTACCGTGGGCGTAGCCTTGAAAAAGGCCAAGTTGAAGCGATTGTACATTTAGTGGCCTCTAGTGTGCCGATGATGGAAGCGGCGCAAGTGACTGTGGTGGATCAAAAAGGTCGCTTACTTAATTCTAAAGATAACAACTCCGATTTAACTTTAAGTGTTAAACAATTCAAATATAAACAAGAGATTGAAGATCATTTGATGACGCGCATTGAAAATATTTTAATGCCTATTGTCGGCCCTGAAGGGATGCGTGTACAAATTTCTGCCGATGTGGATTTTACCGTCACTGAGCAAACTCAAGAATCATTTCGGCCTGATGTCGATTCTGTTAGGAGTGTACATAGCACGGAAGATATCAGCACTTTATCCCCTATACAAGGCGTGCCGGGTGCATTATCGAATCAACCCCCCCCTGCGGGTGTTGCGCCTGAGCTAGCGGTAGGGGCTGAGCAAGATGCAAGCACACCGATACCGACCTCTTCGAGCAAAACATTAACTCGTAATTACGAGCTAGATAAAACCATCACCCATAC
>JALSIU010000344.1 GCA_026989715.1 Methylomonas sp. | reverse complement strand
CTTGCACTGTGTGATTTTCGTTTTGTACTCATAATAATAACCCCCTATAATCAACCTATATTTTGAGCTAAATCGCTCCTTAAGTATTGGTCTAAATATTGGGGTCCACTTTAATGATTTAATTAATTTATCGAATTTCTCTTGCTCATCATCTGGAACTTCAGTTATTACGGGGAGAGCCTGTTTTTTAGACATATTGGATAGATCCTAGATTTTTTGCTTTATTTTTATTATACAACATAACTTGTTCCAAATAGAGGTCTACAAATTCATCTAGCAACCTAACAGGAGAGTTACAATGTTACGTGTATGGTTCCACCGGGGGGGCTATTGGCGTGATTTGCCTGAGAGTATTCAAAAACTGAAGTTTCCCAATTATTGAGTAGCTAAAGTACACAATGCTTGCGTATCGAGGTTTATTTTAGGTGGTTTTGCCATGTTTATAGCAAACCCCTATTTAATTCCCATTAGGCGAAAGCATTTGAAACGAATGAAAAGACTGTTTTTTTTCATATAGTTGCGGCATGGTTTCAATTTTACCATAAATAATTATTGGGAAACTTCAGTTCAAAAAGAATATATGCTGAAAAGTTATTATTTAGGAGGAGGCAAAACAGGTATGGCACGTAGAATCAGTTGGGATGAGCCTTGCTTGACCTTGACAACATCCCCGGCGCAAAAACAAACTGAGCGGTGTCATCCCGACCATACGCGTCCTTTTCAAATCCGGGAATATGCAAGAATTCAAACATTCCCAGATGATTGGATCTTTGAGGGGAGTATGAATCAGATTTATAAACAGATAGGTAATGCCGTACCCGTTAATTTGGCTTTTGCTCTTGGACAAGAAATTGTAAAATCTTTGAATACTTACACGGTAGAGCAAGCGTTACGACATAAATATTGTGCGTTACCAGCTTAAAAATAGCATTTTAGTGCTCTTTTATTAGAGAGTATTGGGTAAGGCAAAGTGTTTTATCATCAAATATCGCTTTGTATTTTTATCTATTTAGAAATCGTTAAATACAGTATAATGGCAGGCTTAATTTTATTTCTTGAACGGAAGGTATCATGCAAATTTTACAGGAAGCCTTAACTTTTGATGATGTGCTATTAGTGCCTGCGCACTCTACTGTGATGCCGCGTGATGTATCAATGTCAACACAGTTGACACGCGGTATCAGCTTGAATATTCCCCTTGTTTCGGCGGCAATGGATACCGTGACGGAAGCCCGGCTGGCGATTGCGATTGCTCAAGAAGGTGGTATTGGTATCATTCATAAAAATATGACCATCGAGCAACAGGCGCAAGAGGTTCGTAGCGTTAAAAAATATGAAAGCGGGGTCATTAGACAGCCTATTACTGTGGCTTCTACGGCAAGTATTCGCGATGTGATTGCTTTAACGCAACAGCATAATATTTCAGGTGTACCGGTTGTTGATGGTAATGAGTTGGTTGGTATTGTGACCAGTCGTGATTTACGTTTTGAAACACGCTTTGATGAGCAGGTGTCTAATGTGATGACACCTAAAGCGGACTTAATTACCGTAAAAGAAGATTTTACGCAAGAGGAAGCGTTACATTTATTGCATGAACACCGTATTGAGAAAGTATTGATTATTAATGATGACTTTCATTTGCGCGGTATGATTACTGTTAAAGATATTCAAAAAGCCAAAGACTACCCCAATGCTTGTAAAGATGACCAGGAGCGGTTGCGGGTTGGTGCGGCAGTAGGGACGGGCGATGGAACTGAAGAGCGTGTGGCTGCATTGGTGAAGGCCGGTGTTGATGTGGTCGTGGTTGATACGGCGCATGGGCATTCTCAAGGTGTGTTAGATAGAGTACGTTGGGTGAAGGAGACCTTTCCTGATTTGCAAGTCATCGGGGGTAATATTGCAACGGCAGAAGCGGCACTGGCATTGGTCGAGGCGGGTGCTGATGGTGTTAAGGTGGGTATTGGTCCGGGATCCATTTGTACCACGAGAATTGTAGCAGGTGTCGGCGTACCGCAAATTTCAGCAGTTAATAATGTTGCTGAAGCCTTGAAAGGTACAGGGATTCCATTGATTGCTGATGGTGGGATTCGTTATTCCGGCGATATGGCCAAAGCCTTATCCGCTGGGGCGTATTCTGTTATGTTAGGTGGTTTATTTGCAGGAACCGAAGAAGCCCCAGGTGAAGTTGAATTATTTCAAGGACGCTCTTATAAGTCCTATCGTGGTATGGGGTCGATTGGGGCTATGGCGCAACAGCAAGGCTCAAGCGATCGTTATTTTCAAGAAGATGCAGATTCTTCCGATAAATTAGTGCCGGAAGGGATTGAAGGGCGCGTGCCTTATAAGGGCAGTTTAGTGGCGATTATTCACCAAGCCTTAGGGGGAATTCGTGCCAGCATGGGGTACACGGGATGTGAAACCATTAAACAATTACATGAAAAGTCACGTTTTGTACGCGTTACCAGTGCCGGTATGCGTGAAAGCCATGTACATGATGTGACCATTACCAAAGAAGCTCCCAATTATCGAAGTTAACTGCTAGCAGAAATATTTAGCAAACTATCATCAAGGCTCCTCGTGAGCCTTGATTTGTTTAGAGCTCCAACAAATTAAAAATTGAAGAGATTACTGTGAGTCAACATATAACGACAGATATTCATGCGCATAAAATTCTTATTTTGGATTTTGGGTCGCAGTACACGCAACTGATTGCTAGGCGTATCCGTGAAATCGGCGTGTATTGTGAGATTTATGCTTGCGATTGTTCCGAGGCGGATGTTAAGAAATTTTCTGCCAAAGGCATTATTTTATCAGGTGGGCCGGAGTCAGTGACTGAAGGCGATACGCTCAGAGCACCACAAGTGGTGTTTGATTTGGGGGTGCCGGTTTTAGGGGTTTGTTATGGCATGCAAACCATGACGGAGCAATTAAATGGTACGGTAGAAGCGTCCGATCACCGAGAATTTGGTTATGCACAAGTACGCGCTCGCGGGCATTCAAAATTATTAACTGATATTGAAGATCATACTTCTGCTGAAGGCTATGGTTTATTAGATGTGTGGATGAGTCATGGCGATCGGGTGGTAGCATTGCCTGATGGTTTTAAGTTGATTGCCAGTTCTGAGGGCGCACCTATTGCAGGGATTGCCGATGAAGAGCGCGGCTTTTATGGCCTGCAATTTCATCCTGAAGTTACGCATACCAAACAAGGGGGGCGTATCTTAAGCCGGTTTGTATTGGATATTTGTGCTTGTGATGCCTTGTGGACTTCTGCGCATATTATTGATGAAAGCCTACAGACGATTAAGCAAAAAGTCGGCAATGAACAGGTTGTACTGGGTTTATCGGGTGGGGTTGATTCATCGGTCGTAGCCGCATTATTGCATAAAGCCATTGGTAAGCAACTTACTTGCGTCTTTGTCGATACCGGTTTGTTGCGTTTAAACGAAGGCGATCAAGTCATGGCCACTTTTGCACAGCACATGGGGGTTAAAGTGATTCGTGTGAATGCTGAAGCGCGTTATTTATCGGCTCTAGCGGGGGTCACAGACCCTGAAGTCAAACGTAAAATTATTGGTAATTTGTTTGTCGAAATTTTTGATGAAGAAGCGGGTAAATTAACCGATGCAAAATGGTTGGCACAAGGGACTATTTATCCTGATGTTATCGAATCGGCAGGGGCTGCCACAGGTAAAGCGCACTTAATCAAATCACACCATAATGTAGGGGGATTGCCCGAAGACATGACCCTGAAATTATTGGAGCCTTTACGTGAATTATTTAAAGATGAAGTGCGTAAAATGGGCACAGAACTCGGCTTACCTTACGATATGATTTATCGACACCCTTTCCCTGGGCCTGGGCTGGGCGTGCGTATTTTAGGTGAAGTGCAAAAGGAATTTGCTGATTTATTGCGTAAAGCCGATGCCATTTTTATGGAAGAATTATACCGTCATGAGTTGTATCAAACAGTGAGCCAAGCCTTTGCCGTTTTCTTGCCAATTAAATCCGTCGGTGTTATGGGTGATGGTCGTCGCTATGATTATGTGATTGCTTTACGAGCTGTCGAAACCATTGATTTTATGACGGCGCGTTGGGCGCATTTGCCTTATGATTTTTTAGGCTTGGTGTCCACGCGCATCATTAATGAAATTGAGGGTATTTCACGGGTTACTTATGATATTTCAGGTAAGCCGCCTGCGACCATTGAATGGGAATAAAGCCATTAGATGATACAGCTTGGATGCGCCATGCCTATCGGCTGGCGCAACGTGCTGAACAGCAAGGTGAAGTGCCTGTAGGCGCGGTGTTGGTATTTAATGGGCAGTGTATTGCTGAAGGCTGGAATACGCCTATTATAGATAGCGACCCGACCGCGCATGCAGAAATGATGGCTATGCGTCAGGCAGGTAAAGTATTGAATAACTACCGGTTAACAGACAGTACTTTATATGTCACGCTAGAGCCTTGCGTAATGTGTATGGGGGCTATTGCGCATGCGCGGATTGCGCGTTTAGTGTTTGGTGCGCTTGATCCAAAGCGTGGTGCGGTTTGTAGTGCTTTGCATCTGGCCGGCGCTGATTTTTTAAATCATCAGGTTGATTGGCAAGGTGGGGTGCTGGCGGATAGTTGTGGTGATTTATTGCGCGATTTTTTTCGGGCACGGCGTAAGCAAAAATAAACACTGAGAGTCGATAGCACGTAGCACCTGTTTTAGGGGCTACGTGCGGTTGGGTTTTTATTTTTTGAATGCCTTGGCCAGTGCATCCGCCATGCTGCCTGTGGCTTGTGTTGTTGCTACGGGGACTTTGCGAGTTTGTTTGTTAACGGTGCGCTTTGCTTGGTGGGTCGGTGCATTTTTTTGTGCGTCACTTTCTTTTTTCATTGATAACGCAATACGCTTGCGTGCTACATCCACCTCAATCACCTTAACGTGTACCATTTCGCCCGTTTTTACTATATCTCGCGGGTCTTTCACAAAGGTATCGGCGAGGTGTGAAATATGGATTAAGCCATCTTGATGTACGCCGATGTCTACAAAGGCACCAAAATTGGCAACATTGGTGACAACACCTTCTAGGCGCATACCGACTTCAAGGTCGGTGATTTTTTCTATGCCGGCCTTGAACGTGGCACTTTTAAATTCAGGGCGTGGGTCGCGTCCCGGCTTTTCCAATTCTTGCAATATATCGGTGACGGTCGGCAGGCCAAAGTGCTCATTTGTATAATCGGCCGCATTTAAGCTTTGTAAAAAAGCACTTTTACCGATAATTTCTGTGATGGGTTTGCCTGTTTGTCGCACAATATCTTGAATCACAGGGTAGGCTTCCGGGTGCACTGCAGATGCATCGAGTGGGTTATCGCCATGCATGATGCGCAAAAATCCGGCCGCTTGTTCATAGGCTTTTGGGCCTAAGCGCGGTACTTTTTTTAATTGCTGGCGATTGATAAATGCGCCTTCTGCATCACGAAAGGCAACAATATTATAACTGATTGTGTCGGATAAGCCCGAGACTTGTTTGAGTAGCTCGGCGGAAGCGGTATTGACATCGACACCGACAGCATTAACACAGTCTTCAACCACGGTGTTGAGTTCGCGTGTTAATTGGACTTGATTGACATCATGTTGATATTGACCCACTCCGATGGCTTTCGGCTCAATTTTAACCAGTTCTGCCAGCGGGTCTTGCAAGCGTCGGGCAATAGAAATTGCCCCACGGAGTGAAACATCTAGTTCAGGAAATTCACGAGAAGCCAGTTCTGAGGCGGAATAAACAGATGCACCTGCTTCAGAAACGATAATTTTCTTAAATTGTAAATCTTTATGCCGTTGCATTAAATCCGCCACCATTTGATCGGTTTCTCGTGATCCCGTGCCGTTGCCAATGCTGACTAAGGTGACATTATATTGTTGAATTAACCTAGCCAATGTAGCAATAGCCGCATCCCACTGGTTTCTAGGGGCATGTGGGTAAAGCGTGTCGGTGGCTAATAATTTTCCTGTTGCATCGACAATGGCGAGTTTAACGCCGGTACGAATGCCGGGATCTAAACCCAATGTAACCTTAGCACCTGCCGGTGCGGCGAGTAATAAATCTTTGAGATTATTAGCAAACACTTTAATGGCTTCGGTTTCGGCGGATTCACGTAATCTTTGCTTTAAATCCAAATCAATGCGGGTAAACAATTTGACTTTCCAAGCAAAACGCGCACATTCTGCCAGCCAAGCATCTGCCGCTTGTTGAGTGTCGGTGACTTGGATATGACGCGCTACAATTTGGCTACAGAGTAAGTGCTCTTCTTTTTCGTCCGCACCGGGGAGTAAATTGACGCTTAATAGGTTTTCATTGCGTCCACGAAATAAAGCCAGTGCGCGGTGTGAAGGGATTTTATTGATAGCTTCTTGGTAATCAAAATAATCTTTAAATTTGCCTGCCTCCACTTCTTTGCCTTTGGCGACCACTGCATGGATGATACCTTTTTGCCAGATACGTTCGCGTAAGGTGCTGACTAGATCCGCATCTTCGGCAATGCGCTCCATTATAATCTGTCGCGCTCCCTCTAAGGCGGTATGTATATCATTAATTGACTTATCGGCATTAATGTAGGTAGTCGCTTCTTGCTCTGGCGTGCAATTTCTATTGTTAAGAATAGTGTCTGCTAAAGGCTCTAGTCCTGCTTCTCGCGCAATCTGTGCTTTAGTACGTCGTTTAGGTTTGTAAGGTAAATATAAATCTTCAAGGCGAGTTTTGGTTTCTGCTTCTTTAATGGCATGTTCTAGTGCGGGCGTTAGCTTTTTTTGCGCGGCAATGCTTTCTAATATGGTTGCACGGCGTGTGTTTAGTTCACGCAAATAAATTAAACGCTCTTCTAGCAAGCGTAGTTGAATATCATCGAGGCCGCCTGTGACTTCTTTACGGTAACGCGCAATAAAAGGGACGGTTGCCCCTGCATCTAATAATGTTACAGCGGCATTAACTTGTGTTTCGGCAACCGCTAATTGTGCGGCAATTTTTTGGATAACGTCCATCTATGCTTATGTGGTATGTCGGTAACGAAAAGGTGTGTATTGTATCAATATGCAGGTTGGCATGGTAGTCGGGTTGTGTTGAACGATTGATGCACAAAAGGTTTTTTTGGCATTCAGCCTGCTTGGTAATATGATACTTAATCTTAATAATTCTTTATACAGTTAGGCGGACATATTATGCAAGTATTCACCTTATCTTTAAAACAAAAACTGGCGGTAACCTTATTAGGGGTGTTAGGCGTTGCTTTTAGCCCTGTTATGGCTAAATCATCGGATAAAATGACCATGGCAGACGTACAAAAGGCTAGGGAAATGGCGCGCATGGAGGGTAATCATGCCAAGCATGTCAAAAAGCCGATTGATCAAAGCCAAGTGTTTCGAGGTGTTTATTATGGTTATTTGCCATGTGGACATTGTGCGGGCATTAAAATGACTTTATCTTTAAAAAATAAACGTAATTATTTATTGGTTACACAATACGCGCAAGCCTCGACTAAAGAGTTTTATGAAAAAGGTAAGTATACTTGGGATGATAAAAAAGGTTTGGTGACCTTGGTGCCACGTAAAGGAGGCAAAGAAGTGCGGGAGTTACGCATTAAAAACGATGGTGCATTGATTATGTTGTCTTTTGATGGTGTGCAGGCACATGGTAATCGCGATGATTATACATTATTGCGTAGTGATAAAAGTAATGCGCGTGAAGTGCATATTCATTAATGCAAGTACTTAAATATTAGGAAAGGAGGGTAGGATGGCGATAGCCTGTGCGCGGCATATTTTAGTGAAAACCCAAAAAGAGGCGGAGAGCTTAAAGCAGTTATTGGCAAAGGGGAGCGATTTTGCCACGCTTGCTAAGCAATACTCACAGTGCTCTTCTGCAAAGCAAGGCGGGGATTTAGGAGAATTTGCACCTGGCACAATGTTGCCGGCGTTTGAG
>JALSIU010000343.1 GCA_026989715.1 Methylomonas sp. | reverse complement strand
CTTAGCAAATCTTAAGGAGGTTTATTTTATTCGCAGTTCTTAGCGTCCCATACGACCATTGTATGCACGGGTAATGCGCTCAATCAGTGTTGGATCATTTTTAGTCGCTCCTGCGGTATTGAATTCAACGCGTACCCTGCCATCGGCTTGTGTCTGAAGGTTGCCGGTAACGGTGATGCCATTTTGCATGCCTTGTATGATACCTGCGTCACGGTCTTGTACGCTAATGCGTACACCTTGATCTGCAAGGGCTCCTACGGCCGCAGACCAGGATTGGTCAAATTTACTGGTTTTATTGATTGTTGTATAAACGGCCGGAGCCGGTGCCGGCGGGTAGTAAGTACAAGCACTGATAAGTAGAGAGCTGACGGTGATGAGAATGATTTTTATCATGTCGCTTCCTTTGTATAAGACGGCATATTTTGTGTAATTGTCGGTATGTTTACTCGCATAAATAATGAATACAGTACCGGGACAACCACTAAAGTCAGTACCGTGCCGACTAATAAGCCAAAAGCAATGACACAGGCCATGCCATAAAATAAAGGGTCTTTAGATAGAATCAGAGGCAATAAACCTAATATGGTCGTTAACGTTGTCATCAAAATAGGTCGAAAACGTGCAATAGCCGCATCAATAATGGCTTGATACCCTGTTTTGCCTAGCTTCGATTCGATTTCAATGCGGTCTAATAAGACAATGCCATTATTGATAATGATGCCTGCTAGGCTGAGTAAGCCTAAGATGACCATAAATCCAAAGGGTGCATTCATTACCAACAGCCCTATCACCGCACCAATAAAGGTAAGTGGGATGGTAATTAAAATAATGCCGGCACGGCGAAAGGAGTTAAATTGCCAAACCAATAACACGGCAATCAATAAGAAACAAATTGGCATATATTCAAATAAATAGCCCTGTGCCTCTGCCGCATTTTCTAATTCTCCGCCCATTTCCCAGTGGTAACCTGCCGGTAAATCTAAACTATCTAAAGTGGGTTGTAGTGCATTGACCAGTTGTGCCGCTTTCATGACTTGGTGTTTAGCACTGATGGTGATGGTGCGCTCTTGATCAAAGCGTTTAATGCGACTCGGCTCTGTAATGGCTACAATATCAGCAATTTGAGATAATGGAACATTGGTTTTTCGCGCTTTGGAATACACATTAATAGAACGCACATGATAGATTTGTTTGCGCTCTGATGCTAAGCCACGCCCCATAATTGGAATAATGGTATCGCCTTCTCGGTAATCGGTAATGGTTTTGCCATCAAAATAAACACTCAGTGAATCCGCAATTTCTTGTGACGTGATACCGGCACGGCGGGCTCTTTCCTGATGTATTTGTACTTCTACTTTCCAGAGTTTATTTTCCCAGTCTTGTTCAATATCTAAAGTACCGGGAATAGCGTGTAATTTATCGATTAGCATCTGTGCTTTTGCGCGTAAGATTTTATCATCTTGCCCTTTGATGCGGATTTCTACCAAGCCTGTTTCCGTCGCGCCTAACCACATGGCTTTAACGCGTCCCCGCGCTTCCGGCATTTGATCCAGCATATAATCCCGAACACGCTGTACCATTTCTTCAACTTGTTGATTGGTTTGGGTGTTGACTACAACAAAGGCCAGATGTGGGTCTGGATCCATAGGGGATAAAGAAAGGAAAAAACGTGGTCCACCGGCACCGACATAAGCAATGGTACTGGTAATTTCAGGGTTAATATTTTTATCGTTCATCCATGCGGTTAATTGCTCAATACCTTCGGCTGTTTTATTGGAGCGTGTTCCTGCAGGGTTATCAACATAAACCAAAAATTGATTACGGTCACCTGCCGGAAAAAATTCAACAGGGACAAAGCGAAATAGAAAACCAGCCCCTAACATTGCCAAAACTAAAGTAATGATAATGACGGTTCGGTTCCTGAGGACTGATTCTAAAAAATTTTGATAGTATTGATAAAACTTACCTTGATAAGGTGCGGGGGGAGTCTCTCCTTCGGCAATCGGTTTAACTTGCATAAACCAAAAGCACATCGCAGGTGTCATATACATTGCTAAAAACCATGAGGCTAATAAAACAATGGTCACAACCTGCGCAAGTGATAAGGTGTACTCACCGGTTCCGCCATTGGCAAATAACATGGGGGCAAATGCTAAAATAGTGGTAAGCGAAGAGGTTAATAGGGGAACGGCAAGGGTGTTGCCTGCTTCTAAAACGGCTTCTAAACGCGCCTGTCCTGCTTCCATGCGACTACGTATATCTTCTGCTACAACAATACCATTATCGACCAACATACCTAAGGCAATAATCATAGATGCAATTGACATGCGTTGTAGCTCTATGTCCATCAGCGACATAATCACTAAGCCTAATAGCATGGCCATAGGCACAAACGAGCCGACAATCAACCCGGTACGCAAGCCTAAAAAGACAATCACAACGGCTAGTACAATGACCAAAGTTTGGATAAGATTAGTGACTGCGCCGGCAACGGCAAGATCAACTAAATCAGGTTGATAAGTGGCAAACTCTAATTTATAGCCTATAGGTAAGGATTGCTCCAATGCGCGAATTTTTTTCGTTAAACGCTCACCATATTCAACACTATTAACGCCTATGCCTTCCATAATAGAGACGCTGATAATAATGCTTGGCTTGCCATTATAATAAACAGGGCGTTGTGGAGGGTCTACATAATCACGAATGATGGTCACGACATCGCGTAGTGGTGTTACTTTATCGGTACCGGGAATGGGTAACATCACCGATTCAATGGCAGATACATCGTTGAAATTACCGGATGGCTCTACATTGATTTCTTGTCCATTAACATCAATTTTACCGCCCGGCAATAATATATTTTGCGCAATTAAGGTATCGCGAATAATGTTAGGAGTTAAGCCAAATTTTGCTAATTTGGTATTGGAAAATTCTAAATAAATACGTTCTTCTTGAATACCATATAATTCTATTTTTTGCGTGCCTTTTAGAATATATAAACGATCACGTAAATCACGTGCAACTTGGCGCATTTCCGCCATAGAAAAGCCATCGCTTATTAATGCAATAGTGGCAATTGAAACTAAGCCAAATTCATCTTCAACAAAAGGACCTAATGTGCCGGCCGGTAATTCAGGCGCTACATCGCTCATTTTGTTACGCAAGTCTTGCCAAATGGGTTGTAGGTCGGAATATTCATCTTTTAAGACGACATGTATCAGTGAAGCACCTGTTTTAGAGTCAGAGGTGATTTCTTTTACTTCTCCTATTTCACGAATTTTTTCTTCCAGTTTACGGGTAATTAAATCTTCTACCCGTGCTGTAGACATGCCAGGATAATAAGCTGTTACGACAGCTTCCCGAATCACAATAGAGGGGTCTTCTTGTTTGGGGTAGTCTAAATAAATCAGTACGCCTGCCAAGACGGTGAAAATCAGAAAAAGGATGGTTAATCTGGAATTGTTCAGTGAAAACTGGGCAATATTCATTAATAATTCTCTTGTGGGCTTAATGAGACATGAGTTTAACTTTTTGACCATCATTGAGGTAGTTAACGCCGGCTACCGCAATAATATCACCTGCAGAGACTCCCTCGATGATTTCTATCATATTTGAGGTGGATATTTCCCGCGATGATTTAATAGGGGTTTTAGTCACGGTAGATGTGTTGGGGTTATAAATAAACACATAGCCTAAACTCATATCATCCCCCGCTAAAATAGCAGATAAGGGAACCAAATAGCCTGATGTTGTATTGGTATTGCTGAGTTTTAAGTCTATATCAGCCGTCATGCCCGGTTTTATAAACTCAGGAGGGTTAATCATTTGTGCTTTTGCAGGAAAAGCATTAGCAACACTTGCTTCTGCGCCAATAAACGTTATTTTGCCGTCAATATGAATGTCTGTTTCTGATGTGGGGAGTTTGATGGTCACCTGCATGTCTAATTGCACTTTGCCGATAATGGTTTCAGGAATATCAAATTCCACATCCATAGAGCCTTTCGCATTAATTTCAAACAGTTTTTGTCCAGGGAGCACTTTAACAAAAGCATCAACTGAACGGGCGGCAATACTGCCATCAAAGGGTGCGGTCAGCACGGTTAAGCGTAAATCACGTTTTGCTAATTTAAGTTTTGAATTTGCAAAACTAATTTGATTTTTAGTCGTATCCCGTAAAGCTAGAGCTTCATCCCACTCTGCTTTACTTGCCCAGCCTTTTTTATGTAATTCATCGACCCGTAAAAATTGTTGAGCTTTATTTTTATAATCAGAATGTGCTATTGCCAACTCTGCCTCGGCCGCTTGTACATCTAATTTATAAGGTTCTTTATCTAAAATTGCCAGGACTTGCCCTTTTTTGACTACATCACCAATATCAACATTCACTTTTTGCACTTTACCGCTCACTTCAAAGCTCAAAGCGGAAGAATGGGTGGCTTTAACAATACCCGAGAATTGGCGTTGGTGGCCGTTAGATTTTTCTGCAATCGTTAGGGTTTTTAAGGCTCGAACCTGCTCAATGATTGGAACATCCTCTTGACAAGCAGTGAGGGCGATAAGCCAAAGTATGCATAAGGTTTTTGGGATAATTTGGATAGGCATGATGATAAGAGGTGGCTAGTATATGTAAACTCGGAACGACTCAAACGATTAGTCTATAGGAAAAGCGGGTTAACAACATAATAAATTTTATTTTGGGCAAGTATCAAAATAGCACTACACTACCTTATTTAAGGTATGAGGCGTAGTGCTTTGCGTATTATGCCGCTATGGGGTTTCTAATAATGATTAGAAGCTATAACGCACTGAGCCATACACATTGTTATTTTTCTCAAATTGGCCAAAGAATGAGCTTTGCTTTTGGCCAACAAAGAAGTTTCCGCCTATTTCTGCCATCCACGCATCGGTCACTTTATAAGCGATGTTAGGTCTAAAATAGGCATCTAAATCAGAAGGTGAGAAGAAGGTGAATAATGACCAAGTGACATTTTGCTGGTGCGTCATTAAGGTTAAGCGATTAGTTAATAAATGCCTGACTTCATCGCGTAACGCTTGTGCGCCTATTTGTGCCTGGCTCGATACATAGTTTTGGTAGTCTTGCATCCACTCAACATAATATTGCACACCAATTGAAAAATTTTGCACGACTTCTTGTTCATAACCGATTAAAAAACGTGCCTCACTATTGGGGGTAAAGGGGTTATTGAGACTATTTTTTTCATAAGAGTCATAATAGCCAACCTCAATATTGGCAATCCCCCTGCCAATTGGGCGGCGGATGCTGGCTCCTAATGAGCGCATTTTAGGATAGCGTGCTTTGCCGGTAGCAGGGTTAAATCCCATTGGGCTTTTCCAGTAGCCATGATAGCCATATAACGCGAGCTCATTAACGCCGATATTTTTATACAAACGTAAGGCAAATTCACCACCTGAAGGTGTTTCTGGCTCTATAATGGCATTTTGCCCTGCTAAAGAACCTAGCATTGGGTTGTAATACGATAATTTTTCACCGGTGATGCCGCGGTCTGCATCAAACCACGGTGTATAGATAAAATCTAAGTTAGCGTAGTCGGTAAAAAAAGAGGTTTTTAAGGAATCCGAAGGGGCTTTTAAATATTCTAAGTCACGACCGATAAAAAAGGCTTGCCAGTCTTTGGGAAATAAGTCGTTAATAAAGATTAAATCACCGGTTCCCCACGTGAGAATTTGTCGTCCTACTTTTACATCTAAAAAGGAAATTGGACTAAAGGCGATATTAGCTTCTCTTAAGTCAATAAAGCCTTTACCGGTGTTGAGATTAATATGATGTGCATTGACTTGTGCATCATAAAGAAAATCGGTTACCAAATTTAAAGAAAAGGGTCCTATATCTTTTTGCAGGCCAATTTGTAGACGGGTTTCCCCGAGTGATAATTGGTCGGAATACGGGTCATCTTGTGTCCGCACACCGCCACGTAAATCCCAAAAACCGCTGATATTAACAAAAGGCTCATCTTTATCCAATAAGCCAAAGAACTTTGATTCGCTTGCCTCTGCCGTCCCCTTATTAGAGGGCGGCAAAGCAGGGCTATTTAAGCCACTTGGTAAACTAGGCGATGCTGTACTAGGTGCGAGGCCGCCTGGTAGAGGCGGTGCCGCATTTAAACCTGAAGGCAGTGCCGGCGCATTGTTTGTCGGAGGGGATAAGCCTGCCGGTAAGCTGGGTGAACTAGGCGCGAGACCTGCAGGTAGGGCAGGTGCGTCAGTTTGAGGGGCAAGCCCTTTGGGCAAAGGGGGGGCTGCATAGCTGGTGCTATGGATGGCAGTAATGGCTATGACCAAGGGGAGGGCTGATAATCTCATGATATTTATTTTATGTCGCAAAAAAGGCTTTTACTTAAACGATATTAGTTCCCATGCTCTCGCGTTATACATTGACATGTCGGAATATTGCATTGCTTTTGGGGGCAATGCATTGGCTTGCATCAACCCTTATGCAAAATTTTCCGCTGTTTATGGCAGAGCATGGGAATCATAAGTCTAAAGTTTTGGCTTTGTATAAAGTGATTCTAACGCAATAATTTTCTAGGGGGCTTTCTTAAGTAACGCTCACTAAAAATATTATCAGGAATACCGACATCATATTTAACAGAGCTATATTCCATGACCGTACTGCTATTTGTTTTTAGATTTTTCGCTTCAGATTTGGTGATGGTCGGATGTCCTTGTATGGTATCAACCGCTAAAGCCGTGTAAGTTTTATATTTCTCGCCTTGTTTATCGTAATATTCAGTTGAAATGGGCAAAAATGTGCTTTTATGAATATACATGACATATTTTGAAAATTCGACTTCATCAGGTGCAACAGGTGTATTTTCAATGATGTAATAATTAGCATCCGTGCCGATTAAAGTATGTTTGTCTGCGGCAAGGCTACGTCCGGAAACATCTTCATAGAGAAAATCAGAGCCAACAAAGCTGGTACGCTTGTCAGCGGCGGCAATCCGTTTGACTAAATCCAATGCGGGTAAATACAACCAACGATTGTCATCTCCTGAGACATTTTTTAATACCATAAATACCATTTTATTTACATCAGCAGGGCGTTTAAAGTAAACATACATTTTTTGGTCACCTTCGTAGCTTCTGTCATCTACATTATCCGAGGTGGGCACATCGCGACGTAAAATGACAAATTCGCGGGTACGGGTGCGATTTTGTGCATCGGTAATGGTCATTTTTACCTTGGCCGTTCCATCTTGGCCTTGGTAATAAGAAGTGTAGTTAGTATGATGAATAATATCATCAACACTCGGTGTTGCCGCCAGTGTTATGCCACTAGCCAATGATAAACTGAGGCTTAAGATGAGTTGTTTTATGTTCATTTTTATCTCCTAAAAATTAGGGTAAGGAGAGCGTCTTTGGTAAACAATTATTATGACGCTCTTAAAATAAATTATGTGAATTATGAGGCCGATTTATGTAAGTTTCTAAAAAATAGCCCAGGCATTAAGGTTATTAACGCCGGTAAAATCAAGATAGAACTGACACCTGCTAAGAAAAGTATGGCGGCAATAAATATACCTACTGTTTGATAAGGCACTAATGGCGCGGCAAGAAGCGGTAAAAACCCAACGCCGACCACAATCGCATTTCTTGCAATCGCCATGGCAGGTTCACTAAATAAGGGTTCAACTGCCGCCTCCCATGAGCCGTAACGTGCTGTATATTCACGCGCTCGACTTAAGAAGTGAATGGCATAGTCTACCGCTAAACCGATACTGAGTGAACTAAGAACTGCGACCGGCATATCATAATCTTTACCAATAAAACCAATGACACCATAGATTAGTCCAACGGTGACGGTTAAGGGAACCATGGATAATAAGCCCCAGAAAAAAGATCTGAACATAATTACCATCATAATAAAGACCACAAGAAAGCTGCCTGTAAAGGATTCAAACATACCTGATACCATTTTTTCTTGCCAGACGACATTAAT
>JALSIU010000342.1 GCA_026989715.1 Methylomonas sp. | reverse complement strand
TTGGTATCAATAATATTGTCAGGCTTATTAACATCCCGTGCATACATAATCCATTGGTACGCACCTTCATAAATTTTAGTCATTTTCATGCTAAACAATACCTCTTAGCCACTATTCTGAAATATTAATAATCGATAACGCACTGCGGCAACGCTGTACATTATCATGAATAACCTGCGCCGCATTATCGACACTTTCCGCCACAGCCTGTAAACTTTGTAAATATTCGCCTGCTTGTGATGCTTCAATTCTTGAGTTCGCTGCAATCACTCGCGCAGCTCGCGCAGGATGCATCACGCCCTCTAATTGATCCAATAATTTATTAACATGCGTTCTAAATTGAAAGCGACAACTCTGCATACGCTGATGCGCTAATGCGACCGGTTTAGCTAATGAATCAGCATACGGTGCACCTTCTGCCAACCTGGTGACTTCATCGAATGCAAGACAAACATTTGTCATTCGATATTCCTCAACCGTCATTTGATATAATACAAAAGCATGTTCATTAATATCATTTACCAATTCAATGGTTTCTTTGGCTAATTCATTAATAAAATCAGTAATCGGCTGAAAACCTTTTGCTTTTTCCCCTGCTCGAAAGGCAATCGCCTTAGCATTAGCCGCTGCTAAAGAAATTTCTTTAGCAACGTGCATCACAGCACTTAACTCAGCCGCAATAGAGGCGACGGCCACAAATTTTGATTTGGTTTGACTCGCTTTATTCATTTAACACACTCAGCTATTAAGGCATGATTATTTAATAAAATTCATTGCTCACAAAACACTTATGCTTCCCACTCATACACTGCTTTCACATGACTGCCATTCCCACTATACTCTAGCTCTTTACATAAGCTTTGCAGTAAACTCATGCCTCGACCAAAATTTTGTTGGTTCTCAGCTAAATCTACGTTCATTGCATTAAAATCGAAGCCCTCTCCGGTATCTCGCATTTTGATGACTAAACGCCCACCTTTTGCAGTTGCTTGATGATTAAAGTGCAAATGAATCGCGCCATTCTGTAGTTCCTCTAAGCGTTGTTCACGCTCAGCATAAAACTGCATAAAACCCTCAGGTGTTTGTTTCATTTGCGAATCAAGCTTTAACAAGCCATGATCTAGTGCATTAGCAAACAGTTCGGTCACAATTAAAAAAATCGTCTCACGATGTTCTAGGAAATTTTGTATTTCCATAATGGAATTAATAACAATCGGGACAGGATTTACATGTTTTAAGGTTGCCGCCTGAAATTCCATCGACATTTTCCAAGGCAATGCTTGTAAGGCATCATGCTTAACCTTAGTTTCCATTTGCATCCATTGCGCATCTATCACATTACATTGCAATTCAACCAAAGTAATATCATCTTGTTGCTCCAGCCCTTTGGTATGCTCATTTAAAGCCGCTAAAATTGCATCATACCCCTTTTTTTCTTGCTTAATGCTCTCGATAACACCCGTTGCAGCAAATGGCTCGCCTTGCATATTTTCAGCTTCAATAACACCATCGGTAAATAAATACAAATAATCACCTGACCCTACTTGAAAAACTTGTTGATTTGGCTCAAAACTATCCACAATCCCTAAAGGTAAGTTTTTTGATGGAATAATCTGCAATTTTCTTGATTCGGTATTGCATAAATAGTGATCCGGCAAGCCGCACGTTATCAAATTAATTGACTGGGTGTCAGTAAAAAACGCCACGATGGTCGCCGCTAAAAACATATTAATCGGCAACAAATTTTTCATTTTACGGTTTATTTCCGCAATAATCTCTGATATGCCAAATCCTTTTGCGGTCATGCCATAAAAAATTTCGGCAACAGGCCCTGAACCAAAAGATGCCGATAAACCATGTCCTGTAAAGTCGCCTAGAAATACATACAATTGGTTACCGGGCGTTTTTGCCACTAAAAAAACATCGCCATTGAATAAAGCCATCGGAGATAAAAAGTATTTTGCTTCCGCGACTTCCAAAAAACCGGCATGAATAATATTTTCATACAAAGTGGCTGCAATGGCTTCTTCTTGCGCTAAATGTTGTTGGTACTCTATTAATTGTTGTTTTTGTAAATATTGCTCCTGATATAGCTGTTTTACATACAATAAAGAATGAATTTTAGCGACTAAAGCAACCGATCTAAATGGCTTATGTACAAAATCATCTGCACCCACATCAATACATTTCTGTAAGCTTTTATCTGTATTTAGCTCCGTGATAAAAATAATCGGCACATAATTATCTGCTAACTCTTTTTTAATTAAAGTAGCCGCTTCTAAGCCATCCATATTAGGCATTAGAATATCTAAAATAATTAAATCAGGGGAGCATTTTTTAAATAAACGGACAGCCTCCACACCATCTACAGCGGTGATTACCTGGTACCCTGCCTGCTCAAGAATTTTAGTCAGTAATAAACACTGCGTACGACTATCATCTGCAACTAAAATTTTTGCTCTAGCCTCTTGAGCCACTGCCTCGGTATTTTGCATCACATCATTACCTTATGGATTAAACCAATGTAAATAATTTATCAAAATTAGCAATCTTTAGTATTTTTTTAACATCAGGTCGCGCGTTAACAATTCTGATCGCGGCCTGGTTATCACCGACTTTATCACGCAAAACCAACAGCATACCTAGTGCTGAACTATCCACATACTCAGTACGCCCCAAATCAACAATAATCGACTTAATGCCAACGGCATCTTGCTCAGAAACTTTACGAAAATCTTGATTCAAACTAAAATCAAATCGCCCTGAAACATTAATTTTTAACTCACTCTTACTTGCATCTTTATGTACTTCAACCGGCATTTTATCTTTCCTTAAAAGTATAATTGTTAAATTTTTACAGCTTATTTTTGATTAAAATAAATCGATATCACCTTCTTCCATCGTATCCTGAGAGACGGCCTTTTTTTCTTTTATTTGCCACTGCGTACGCATCTCTTTAAAACGCTGCACGCCTGCTGACAATTCACTAATATTATTCTCACCTATCACCTTAAAGCCTGCCAGCCCTACCTTTACTTCATCACACAGTGCCTGAAAATGCTGTGTATTCGCTTGTAAAAATTCAAGCTGTTGCCGCGCCAAATCTTCAAATTGCAATGACCTGATAGCACCACCAACTGCCACCTCCATTTGACTATTCAACCCAGAAACTTCATTTAACTGTGTGGCGATATTAGCATTCATGATACCTATATCATGCATCATCTCATCAATATGTGATTTAGAGGTAATGGCAACGCTCATATCTTTTGAGGCCATCTGTTCAATCATAGCTTTAGCGTCATTAATATTTTTACGCGAATCATTGACCACTTTTTTAATCTCTTCGCTAAACTTATCAGAATGTTTGGATAAGTTTCTAACCTCATCTGCTACCACAGCAAACCCCCGCCCTGCTTCACCCGCTCTAGCCGCTTCAATCGCCGCATTCAGTGCCAATAAGTTAGTCTGGTCAGCAATGCCCTGTACATCGGTTAATAACGAACTAATTTTTTGCATATGATCATCCACATCATTCACGACCCCTACCATTTGCATACTCTGCTTACTAACGGATAGAATATGCTCTATAAAAGAGGCTAAAACAGTATCGGTTTCTTCTGCAAACTGTTGGAAATTGACGGAATTATGCTCTTCACCATCAACACTACCCTCTAAGTTATTCACTAAAGCATGCATCGCAGTCGTTTGTTTCACGCTTAAACGATGCATTTCATTAAAGCTATTCGACAAAGTATATACTGCATCAGAAACAATTTTTTTCACTTGCTCCAGCTCACTGCTTATATCAATAATTTCCTGTTCAGTGCATTGTTGCAACATATTCGCATAATTATCTATCGCGCTATGCGCCTGTTGCCTATTATCTGTCTCATCTACATCGGCAATAAGGCCTGCTTGATAAACTTGATACAGAGTAAAGCTCCACATAACAAACAAACCAGGAATGACAAGCCAATAAAGGATGTCAGTTGTAAAAAATAAAGGTAGGAATAATGTGCTAATCGTGATTAGGCAGGGCCAAATAATTTTTTTTATAAAGTGCGACATGTGGCTCTCCTAATATTAAATTAAACCAAAGCCAGTATTTGCGCCGCTATCTTATCGAGTGGCTGTACATAATGTGCCGCCCCTTGCCGATACGCTTCACCCGGCATTCCCCAAACAACACTACTTGCCTCATCCTGAATAACATTAATACTTCCAGCCTCTAACATTTCTTTCATAGCAACTGCACCATCCGCCCCCATGCCTGTCAACATAACACCAATTGCATTACTACCTACATTTTGTGCAACCGAACGAAACATCACTTCAACAGATGGCTTATGACGATTAACCAAAGGCCCATCATTTAATTGACACACATAACGCTGCCCTTCTCTGACAACCAATAAATGTTTATCACCGGGGGTAATATAAATATGGCCTGCTCTAATCTCTTGACCTTCTTCAGCCACACACGCTGTCATTGCAGTGACTTCATCAACATGTTTGGCAAAAGAGGCACTAAATGCCACCGGTAAATGCTGTGAAATAACAATTGCCGGTGTGGTGTTAGGTAAATCTTTCACAACCGCTTTAACCGCCTCAGTTCCACCGGTTGAAGAACCTAAAGCAATAATTTTCTCAGTTTTCGCAAAGTGATTTTTAGGAATCGCCGCTGGAATAATCGCATCAGCATTTAACTTTTCAGCGGCTTTAGGAGCAGCTATTGTGGTATTTTTTGCAGAATGAATATGTGCATTTGCGGCGACTTTGACTTTTTCAATTAGATCCTCAGCGTAACTTTGCAAGGTATTTGATACATCGACTTTAGGCTTGGCAACAAAGTCAACCGCCCCCATTGCCAATGCTTCTAAGGTAATCGCGGCACCTTTTTCCGTTAGCGTTGAAATCATAATGACCGGCATTGGGCGCAAACGCATCAAATTGCGTAAAAAGGTCAACCCATCCATCCGCGGCATTTCAATATCGAGCGTTAACACATCAGGGTGCAATTTTTTTATTTTATCTCTTGCAATAATAGGGTCAGCTGCTGTTCCTACCACCTCAATCGCATCTGATGTTTCAAATATTTTCGTCAACATCGTGCGTATTAACGCAGAGTCATCAATAATTAATAAACGTATTTTGCTCATGGCTCACATCCTTTAGAATAATTCGATTTCACTTTCAACTGGCATATCCTTAATACTACTGCCATAACGTCTCTCCCGAATAGCTAGTGTTTCATTATGAATATCTTGAATTTTTTTCATTTTTACTTTACCGGTCTTCGGGTAAAAATTCACCTTACGCGGATAAATATCCCCCAAATCCTGCGCAAGTAGTTTTAATGCTTCCGCATCGACATATTCTAAAACAAACTGAATATTTCGCTCCCCCACATCGCTCATCGTCGGAATAATTTTACCGCCACCAAATAGTTTAACTTGTAAGTTTTTACGCTTGCCACCATTTGCTAAAATAACATTAATAAGATGTTCCATGGCATAGTTACCATAACGCGTTGCATTACCGACAACAGCCTCACTCTGTGAACGCAAACGGTCTTTAGAGGTTTCCGGCAACATAAAATGATTCATTCCCCCCACGCCGGAAATCGGGTCGCAAATACAGGCTGAAATACAAGAGCCTAATACGGTTGTAATCAGCTCATTCTCCAACGTAACATAATATTCACCCGGTAATAATTTAGCGGCAACAATATTATTACGCTTATCCCAATAACGCTTAATCGCTTCAAAACCTTCTATAGAAGGGCTTGCAATTTGCCCGTGTGCGCTATGTGTCACTCAAACTACCTCACTTTGCGATAAATGGTGTTGCCAATCAAGTCAAAATCTGTCTCCAGCTGATGCAAGGACTCAGAATGGCCAATTAATAAATGTGACCCTGTGGCTAAATAAGCACTATACCGGTTAACCAAGGTCTCTTTTGTGTCCCGATCAAAATAAATAATAACATTACGGCAAAAAATAAAGTCAAACAGCCCTTTCATCGGCCAATCTTGCATCAGATTCAATTGTTTAAAGCGAATTAACGCTTGTAGTTCAGGTTTTACCTTCACTTTATTGGCATTTGCGCCTTTACCTTTTTTAAACCATCTTTTTTGTCGCTCTATAGATAAGCCACTAATTCGGTCATTACTGTAAATACCACTGGCTGCCGTTTGTAAAACATTAGTATCTAGGTCAGTTGCCAAAATTTTTACCGTCCACCCAGTCGGCAAATTTTCCAGTAAGGTCATCGCAATAGAATAAGGCTCCTCACCTGTAGAACACCCCGCCGACCATACTTTAATTTCACGACTGGCATTATTACGTTTTAATAGCTCCGGAATAATCACCTCTTTGACATATTCAAAATGATGATTTTCACGAAAAAATGCGGTCAAATTAGTCGTAATCGCATTGATAAAATCGGTAAACTCAGTGGCTTCATTGTCTTTTAGGTACTGGCAATACGCTTTAAAATTAGGCAAACCTAACATTCTAATTCGCTTAGATAAACGTGAATAAAACATATCAAATTTATCATCGGTCACAATAATGCCGGAATGACTATTCGATATTTTCCTTAATTCCTCGAAATCTGCACGTGTATACTCAAATTCCCGTTGTTTTTCTGCCATGATGATATTTATTCCTTTGTGCTATAAATAATTAGAAGAAACCTGCGGCGGCTTGATCTACCGCCAGCATTTCAGCTATCCCTAATAATTCAGCAGCCTCAATAAATTTGTCTGAAGGAAAATCAAAAACAAGCTCTTTATTATTTTTAATCGCCTCTTGCTTCAGTATAACCAACAACTGCATACTAGCCGTATCTACCGAGCTAACTGCCGATGCATCAATTTCTAATTGCTCATTCGCATGCAAGGCACTCAATAACTTTTCCTGTAATTGCGTGACATTCTGAATATTCAGCGTTGCATCTAAACTAAGTTTAGAGCTATCAGACTCTATAACTGTCTCTGCAACCGGCTCCGCAGTATTGACATCTTGCACATCCGTATCAGGCGGTATTAATATTTCCGCCACAGGTTCGGATGACGCATCAGGTGCCTCTGCAGTCTCATCATTCATCCACGCTAAGGGGTCATAACCAATCAAACTCTCTTTATCTTTTTCTGTCATTTCATTACCTTACCTGCTAAGAAGTCCTCAGCCAGATGACGAAAATCTCTTGCAGACCGGCTCCCGGGGCGATACTCCAAGACCGTTTTGCCAAAACTAGGACATTCTGCCAAAAGAGATGTTTCTCTAATCACCGTGGCCAGAACTTGCTGGGGAAAATGTTTTAACATCGTACTTAAGACCTCTTTAGAAATACGCCGGGTTGTGGCATAACGAGACATGACCAAAGAAATTGTATAGCGTTTTTTTAATGCGCGCTCAAAACGCTTAATTGTACCGACTAAATGTGATAAACCTTGCAACGCTAAAAAATCGCTGGTCATCGGAATTAATATTTCATCGGTTGCAAACAAGGCATTGGCCACTAAAACACCTGAAGACGGCGGACAATCAATAAAAATAAAATCCTGATCTTGTAAATTTTCATGTAACGCTTTTCTCAGTAAATCTCCGCGCTGCGCCCCACCTTCTGTTAGTTGTTCAATCTCTTGCAACCTAGGCCCTGCAACAATTAACTGTAAATTATCCCGTGCCGCAAGCGTTTGTTCTTCAATATTTTTCTCACCCAACATAACCTCATCGATTCCACTGACTTGTGCCGAAGTTACACCCAACGAGACCGCAAGATGCCCTTGTGGGTCCAAATCTATCACGGTTACTTTTTTACCCATTTTGGCTAAAGCATGTGTTAGATTCGTTGAAGTAGTCGTTTTACCAACGCCGCCTTTTTGATTAATGATGGCAACCACTCTCGCACTCATATTAATGCTAACCTCATCCCAAACCTACTATCCCTTCAAATTCTTCAGGGTTTAGTAACTTATCCACATCTAAAAGCATCACCATATGTCCTTTAGAGACATACATACCACGCATAAAATGCGTATCAATTTTAGAACCTAAATTAGGTTTTTCTTTAATATCAGATACTTTAATATCCAAAACATCAGAAACGGCATCAGCGACAATTCCCATCACATTATTGCCGGTGGGGGTATCAACACACAATACAATGACAACGGTAACAGGCGTGTATTCAATATTGTCCATCGCAAAGCGTATACGCAAATCCACAATAGGAACAATCTCTCCTCTTAAATTTAATGCTCCTTTAATAAAATCGGGGGTATTAGGAATCTCTCGTACTGCCTCCCAGCCTCTGATTTCTTGTACCTTCAAAATCTCAACGCCATACATCTCTCCTGCTAAATCAAAAGTCAAATACTGTGCATTTTTATTCGATTGATTAACCTTAGCGTCATTGGCCATAATATTTACTTCCTAATAACTGTATTGTGTACATATCAAATGATTATAAAAATCACTGCTTCAATATTTTTAGCATGCCGATAACCTAGACTCTAGTTTAAAACTCATCCCACTCATCATCTTCACCTGTTGCCACAAATGAATTACTTGCCATCGCTTGTGCCTGAGGCTTGCTAATGGTGGGTTTGGCAGGGGAAGGAGAAATAGGTGCCGGCGTTATGGGTGCGGCATTAACACGATTGGCTCCGTTATCTCCCGTATTAAAAAATTGCAACAAGCTCGTCATATTATTTGATTGATCACTCATTGAAACACTGGCTGCTGAGGCCTCTTCGGCCAATGCGGCATTTTGCTGCGTAATTTCATCCATTTGTGATACGGCTTGATTAACCTGTTCAATTCCTTGTGATTGCTCAATACTGGCCGCTGCAATTTCTGAGATAATATCGCCTACTTTTTTCACCCCGCCAACAATTTCATTTAGTGCAGTACCTGTTTCATTCACAAATTCAGTACCCGATCGTACACGTTGAATACTGGTTTGAATCAACTCTTTACTTTCCCTGGCCGCCGTTGCACTACGTTGTGCCAAATTACGTACTTCCGTTGCTACCACTGAAAAACCTCGTCCTTGCTCCCCTGCGCGCGCTGCCTCAACAGAGGCATTCAAAGCCAATAAGTTAGTTTGGAAGGCGATTTCATCAATCACCCCAATAATTTCAGCAATTTTATTACTACTTTCATTAATTTCAGCCATCGCATTGACAGCAGAAGTGACGACCGTGCCGCCCTTTTCTGCCAAAATTCTTGCCGTACTCGCTATCTCATTGGCTTGTTGTGCATTATCTGCATTATTTTTAACCGTACTGGTCAACTCTTCCATACTAGAAGCTGTTTCCTCTAAACTAGAAGCTTGCGTTTCTACCCGTTCGGATAAATTATTATTACCACTGGCAATTTCTTGTGAGGCATTATTAATAAAATCAGATGACTCCCTAATTTGTCCTACAATTGAACTCAGCTTATCAATGGTGGCATTAATATTATTCTTACACTCGCCGTAAACCCCTTCATAATCATTTGCGATATGATTAGACAAATCTCCCTGAGCTAAACTTTGCATCGCATTATTAACATCTCCGAAGACTGCTTCAATGCCATCGGTTAAATCATTAATACCTTCACTTAACTTCAAAAAGAAACCATCTTTATCTGCGGTTTCAATACGACTTGCTAAGTTACCTGCTTGTACCGCTTCGACTAAATCAGCAATTTCTTGCTCAATTTTCACTTCATGCGTTCTATTCAACCACTCAACAACTATGCCGGTTCTAGTCCCGTCTGCGTCCAATACAGGGTTGGCAACAAAGCCCATTGTTAAGTCACCTATTATTAATTCTGAACTAAAAGTGCTATCTAAATGCTGTAATAGACCACGTTGATGTGCCGGGTTCTTATGAAATTGGTCAATATTAGCACCTAGCAATTTATTGGCATCAAAATGCGGTAACTGTTGTCGAATGCTTTGTTCCGCATCTTGAAACATTTGTGTCACAGTATTATTCATATAAATAATATCTAGCTCATTATTGGCAACCATCACACAGGAACTTACATTATCTAATGCCTGTTTAATACGCAAAGACTCATTACCGACTTGTTTAGCATAAGCTAAATCCGCATTGAGTTTGACCTGCATGCCATACAAAGCACGATAGAAATCCCCTACAACATCATTACGATCAATCGGCATGATGTTTCTAAAATTTTCATCCGTCATTTGATAACAGGTACTTGTCGCATTTTGCATCGCGCCGGTTAAATCACGAATTAATTTATAGCCAACAAAAACCGCTAAGGTTGCTAAGGCTGCAACAACCGCCAGTGGTAGCATTTGTTGTGCATCAAAAAACTGCTTCATCAAGAATAAGTTTGGTAACAAAAATGCCGTCGCAGCAATACCGGCTTTTTTAGCAGGTGATATCTCTTTAATAGATTGCACTACTTTTGCCATACCGGTGGGTCTGATGGTCGTCGCACGACTGGAATTTAATTGCCGGTATAAGCTTTCAGCTTCATTAATTTGTGCGCGACTAGGTGCGTAACGTACCGAAAGATATTCGGCTGGCATACCATTTTTATAAACGGGGGTCACATGCGCTTCCACCCAATAATAATCACCCGTTTTGGTACGGTTTTTAACCAACTGATTCCAAGGGCGTAACGCTTTAATGGTCTCCCATAAATCCTGAAAGGCAACCGATGGCATATCAGGGTGACGTACGATGTTATGATTTGAACCCACTAATTCATCTAAGCTATAGCCACTTATTTCAACAAAGGCATCATTTGCATAAGTAATGATGCCTTTTAAATTAGTACGCGTAACTAAAATAGTCCCCTCTTTCATCATGACTTCATGATCGGTCACAGGCATGTTGACTTTCATTATGCATTCTCCCCGCTACTCAATTTATTAATATTCATCATTTCAATATTCCTCATCGTGTGTATCAATATCATCCACGCCATCCAATTTAAGTAATTTCTCTACATCCAGCAACATCAACATACGCTGATTCACTGATGCCAAACCATTAATAAATTCGGTACTGACTTTTGTGCCAAAATCAGGCGCACTTTGAATTGTGTGTTTATCAACATGGATAACATCAGATACCGAATCAACTACAACGCCCATCGTACGACTTTGGCCATTGAGTATGGCTTGTAATACCACCACAACCGTTAAGCTAGTATATTCTGAATGTCCCAAATTAAAGCGTTCACGCAAATCGATAATAGGGACAATTGCCCCACGCAAATTAACTACGCCTTTTTCGTAGCTCGGCACATTGGGTATTCTGGAAACAGGTTCCCAGCTACGTATTTCTTGAACACTTAAAATATCGACCCCATACTCTTCATCGCCTAAGGTAAAGCTTAAAAACTGTACTAAATTTTCAAGTTTTTTTTCGTCTATGTCTTCCGGTATAACAGTTTCTTGTTCCATAACGATTTCATACTATTGATTTGATAAACGCACTAAACCGGGAATATCCAAGATAAGCCCCACCGAACCATCACCTAGAATGGTGGCACTCGACACCCCTTCTACACAGCGGTAATTTGCTTCCAATGATTTAATCACCACTTGTTGTTGCCCAAGCAAATCATCAACAAATAGACCGCAACGCACCCCTTGGCCTTCTACAACAACAATTAAACCTTCTATTAAATTAACGGCTTTAGCCGATTCGACATGAAAAATATCGTGCATACGTACAATAGGCAAATACTCATCACGCAAACGGAACGTTTCACCTTTACCGGCAACACGATTAACCATATCATCGGTGATATTAATGGATTCAATAATCGAACCTAAAGGCACAATATAAGTTTCATCACCAACCGCAATGGACTGACCATCCAAAATGGCCAAGGTTAATGGCAAATGAATAGCCATAGTTGAACCCACACCCAGTTCAGAGATAATTTCAATATTTCCGCCTAAAGATTGAATATTTCTACGCACCACATCCATGCCTACGCCACGCCCTGAAACATCAGTGACTGCTTCAGCCGTAGAAAACCCCGCCATAAAAATCAACTCGTAACACTGCTTATCCGTTAAAACAGTCCCTTCATCAATGAGACCTTTTTCAATGGCTTTTTGGCGCAACATATCTTTATTCAACCCTTTACCGTCATCCTTGACTTCAATCACAATATTACCGCCACGGTGGTATGCTTCTAATGTGACCGTACCGGTCTCAGGTTTCCCTGCCGCTAATCTATCTGCCGGCATTTCAATGCCATGATCTAAACTATTGCGCACTAAATGCACCAAGGGGTCACTAATTAATTCAACAACCGTTTTATCCACTTCGGTATGCTCACCAACCAGCTTTAATTCAATTTTTTTATCTAGTTTATTACTTAAGTCATGAACTAGACGTGGAAAACGACTAAAGACAAAACTAATAGGTAACATCCTGATATTCATCACACTTTCTTGCAACTCACGCGTATGTCGCTCAAGTTGTGTTAAACCGTTCTTTAGTTGATCTAACTTATCTAAAGAAAAATGCTCACCAACCAGACTTAACATAGATTGCGTAATAACCAGTTCACCAACCATATTAATTAAAGTATCAATTTTTCCGGTATCAACCCGAATGGAGCCGGAGGCTTTTGCAGCAGGTGGTTTTGCTTTGGACGCGCCCTTATCTTTAGACGGCGTTTTGACAGGTGCCGGTGTTTCCGATTGTTCTGTTGTACTGGCCGAGGGGGAATTTTTTGGTGCTTCAATAGGTGCTTGCGTTTCTAAAGCCGTTGTTGCGGTGGCCGCCTCGTCAATGCCACTTTGAGCAGCCGATAAAGATTGCACCGACAAGTCACATTCATCTTCAACCCAGTCAAAAATATCATCAATACTTTCTCTGGCAACATCACCTTTCAGTATTAAAGTCCAAGATAAATGACACTCTTCAGGATCTAACTCAAATAGTGTAGGGACACCTTGAAAATCGACAATGACCTCTAAATCTCCTAGTTCTGCCAGTTCACGGAACATACGTACCGGATCATTCCCTGTTTTTAGTAAGTCAGTGTGGGGACAAAAAGAAATTTTCCATCCTGATATGGTCGGCTCATCATTGGAGGGGATAGAAGAGGAAGGCTCAGGAGCAATAGTAGAATCTTCTTTAACGACAGGCGTTTCACTACCATTTAACTCGGTTTCTAACGCCTGCTTATGTTCAGCAACACGTGCTTCATCGACCTCGCTTTCATCCTGAATAGCGGTCATCATTTCACGCAAACAATCGACAGAACCTAATAAAACATCTACCGCAGATTGCGTTACTTGTCGGCGACCATCGCGCATTTCATCAAGCAAGGTCTCCATGACATGTGTGAAATTAGCAACCGAACTAAAACCAAAAGTACCACTCCCCCCTTTTATTGAGTGAGCGGCTCTGAAAATAGTATTAATCGTTTCAGAGTCTACATCCCCCATATCCAGGTTTAATAACCCTGATTCCATTATATCCAAGCCTTCGAAACTTTCTTCGAAAAAAACTTGGTGAAACTGCGCCATATCAATAGACATTGAATAACCTGCACACTATAAATGAAGTAACAAACACCACCCTTTAAGATAATTCAATCATACCCAAGTACATCCTAGCTTTAAATCGCGCCACAACCATATGGAAAAAGGCCTATGGAGCCAGCCTATTTTTGAGCATTACCAAACCATCACGCCTTAACTGCCACTCTCCCAAAATAACCGTAAAATGACATAAACAAACAAGGAAGCATGGTATAACTAAATTGGTCTTTAATGAACAACTATAATACCTGTATCGGCTAACCTAAGACTTTCTTGATTGTTTTTAATAGTTGATCAGGATTAAAAGGCTTTACGATCCACCCCGTTGCACCAGCTGCTTTACCTTGTTGTTTTTTATCCATGCCTGACTCAGTGGTTAGCATCAACATAGGAATAAATTTATAATCCGGTAAAGCACGTAAATCTTTTATTAAGGTAATGCCATCTTTATTCGGCATATTGACATCTGTCACCACACAATCAAATTTCTGTGACTGTGCTTTAGTCAGTGCATCTACACCATCGACTGCCTCAACGACCGTATAACCTGCACCTTTTAAGGTAAAAGAAACCATTTGTCTCATTGAAGCTGAATCATCAACTGCCAATATACTCGCCATTACTTCCTCCAAACAAACATTAATAGTAAATACTGTTATGCATAATACATGAAATCACTCCGCCAAAAGCATGTTTACCGCCATTTTTTGAGCGACTTCAAGGTTTTTTAACAAAATATAACCACACTGAACTTTTCAATCTAAAAAATAGTGCCTTTTTAGGCTCTAGCATAGAAAATGCCTATGCTAACACCCTATCATTAGTCGTGCATTATAATTAATCGAGCGTACCTAAACACGGAACATATACCCTAATGATTATTAACCCCACTTAAGGTATCGACCTATGTACAAAACTCTTAAAACAACAAGGCAATAAAAACACGAAAATCAAGATAAGCCTTAGAAACAAAATACTTAATGAGCACAATAAAGGGTGGGGGATATGCAGGTTTTGTGCACTACCTGCATAGCTTCATAATAAACTTAAAGCCTATATTAATGTATACGCCATCATCAAAGCATCTTCGCGTGTACCATTTTCTGCCTTATAGTAACCTGGGCGAATGCCAATTTCGTTAAATCCCATACTGGTATATAAAGCGACTGCACCTGTGTTAGAGGGGCGCACCTCCAAAAAAACACTTTCTGCTTTTTTCGCTCTCGCAGACTCTATAATATGCTCCATAAACTTGCGCCCTAAGCCCTGTTTACGCATCACAGGGTCAATACAAAGGTTCAGCACCGTAGCTTCTCCAACGGCGGTAGAAACAATGCAAAATGCCATAATTTCATCTTCAGTATTTTCACAAACCCAACAATCATAATGTGCAGCTTTTAAGCAATCATGAAAAATACCAACCTTCCACGGATAGTTATATCCTTGTCCTTCTATATCTAGGACACGTGGTAAATCAGTTTTACGCATTTTTCGGAAACGCATCAGTGCCACCGGGTCTAAAGTATCGGGAAATACTTTGGCATAAAATTCACGATCAGCATCATACGTTACAAGTCCTTTCAGTTGAGTCAATACTTTTTTTATCATTATTATTTCACTGTTTCAAATAGAGTTAAAGCTCGTTGCATATCTTGCCAAGCTTTGCTTTTTTGCGTTAAAGCACGCAATAAATAGGCCGGATGATACATCACGACCAAAGGAATACCACCTAATTCATAACTGGATTCTCTTAGTTCAGATAACGCGGCCTTACTTTGCAATAATTTATGCGCGGCAATCCGGCCAACGGCAATAATAATTTTAGGCTGCACCAAAGCAATTTGACGTTCTAAAAAAGACGCGCAAGCACTTAATTCACTTTGCTTAGGTTCGCGCTCAGCAGGTGGCCTGCATTTCACAATATGTGTGATAAATATCTCTTCACGTCTTAATTGCATTGCTCTTAACATTTCTGTAAACAGCAAGGCACAATGATCAGAAAAGGGCTGGCCTTGCTGTTCATCAGCTTCATTAGGTGCTTCCGTAACCCACATCCAGTCAGCCTGTTGATGACCCGCACCTAAAACTGCTCGTTGGCGAGTTTTCCCTAATTCGCATTGCTGACAAGCCGTAATGTTGGCATTTAAGCTATCCCAGTCATCACCCACCCCATCACCATCAACCACTACGTTTTGAGGGGCAATTTGTGTCTCTTCAACATAGCGCGGCACCCAAACATCAATACCCATTGCAGCTAAATATTGCAAACGTGTCGCGTTATCCATGATGAAATTTTAATTGTCTGAACAACAAACTAGCCAGCCTTATACTTGCGGGTGTTTTTTAACCCCTTTATCTTCCAGTTTATTCAAAGCATTAATATAGGCTTTAGCAGAAGCAATAACAATATCCGTATCCGCCCCTAAGCCGTTGACAACGCGCCCAGCCTTTTCTAAGCGTACGGTGACATCACCTTGCGCATCCGTGCCATTGGTAATATTGTTTACAGAATAAAGCTCTAATGATGCTGCAGAGTTAACAATAGAATCAATTGCTTTTAAGCTGGCATCTACCGCCCCACTGCCTTCAGAATCAGCTGTAAACTCTTGCTCACCGACCAGCACGGTCACTGTTGCATTCGGCGTTTCACCGGTTTCGGAACAGACTTTTAAAGCAATTAACTTCAAATGCTCTTCTTCTGTTTCAGCACTAACTTCGGTAATTAAAGCCTGTAAATCTTCATCAAAAATCTCGTGTTTTTTATCCGCTAATTGCTTAAAACGATAAAAAGCATCGTTTAACTCCGATTCACTCGAAAATTCAAAACCTAATTCCGTCATACGGCTTTTAAAAGCACTACGCCCGGAATGTTTTCCCAAAACCATTCGATTAGCTGACCAACCGACATCTTCAGCACGCATAATTTCATACGTTTCACGGTTTTTTAAGACCCCATCTTGGTGAATGCCTGATTCATGTGCAAAAGCATTGGCACCAACAATGGCTTTATTAGGTTGTACAGGGAAGCCGGTGATACTAGAAACCAATTTAGAACAGGTAACTATTTCGCGCGTATCCAAGCGCGTATCACAAGTAAACACATCATGGCGCGTCTTAATCGCCATTACAACTTCTTCTAATGCAGCATTTCCAGCACGTTCACCCAAGCCGTTAATGGTGCATTCTACCTGCCGCGCTCCATTTATCACCGCCGATAAAGAATTAGCAACCGCTAAGCCTAAATCATTATGACAATGTACCGAAAAAATTGCTTTATCCGCATTAGGAATACGCTGTCTTAAATTGGCAATCATCGCACCAAAATCAGCAGGAATACTGTAACCGACGGTGTCCGGAATATTTAGCGTGGTTGCCCCCGCGTCAATAACCGCTTCCAAGATACGGCATAAAAAATCCTCTTCAGAGCGACCTGCATCTTCAGGAGAGAACTCAACATCATCAGTATATTGACGCGCCCGTTTAACAGCGCGCACCGCATATTCAATGACTTGCTCCGGCGACATCTTTAGCTTCATCTGCATATGAATCGGCGAGGTCGCAATAAACGTATGAATGCGTGAACTTTCCGCAGGCTTCAATGCTTCACCTGCTCTATCTATATCACGATCCAAAGCCCGTGCCAAACCACAAACGGTACTGTTTTTAACCGTTTCTGCCACTGCCTGCACTGCCGCAAAATCACCATCGCTGGCCGCAGGAAAACCCGCTTCAATCACATCAACTTTTAGACGCTCCAAAGCCCGTGCAATTCTTACTTTTTCATCACGCGTCATTGACGCACCGGGGCTTTGCTCACCATCGCGCAAAGTTGTATCAAAAATTATTAATTTATCTTTCATGAGAAATTCCATTCATATCGAGCTATTGAACAAACAGCCGATCATTATAACGCAGGCTTAAACCTGCAAAAGACTAGAAAAAGAGGGTTAAAATAGATACAAAGAGAATATGCCCATCAGGGCAGATATAGGTCTCGCCGACGCGAGGAAAGATAAAGATTCACAATGGTTACTTGGTTTATGATATTGATAGACTGTATATTCATTAATTAATGCGCTCTTGACGTTTACGGCGCAATAATAACACAGTCATCACAGGGCCTGATAAAGCATAACCAAAGAAAAATAAAAATAGCACCGTTGCAGGGTTAGATAAAGTAATTGCAAAACCCAACATAACGCCAATCACGACTACAAAAGGCACTTTACCGCGTAAGTTTATATCTTTAAAACTATAATATCGAAAGTTACTGACCATTAACAAACCTGTTGCAACCGCCATCACCAATACCAACCAGGGTAATTGATCGATACCGTAATGATACTTTTCGCTAATCCACACCAAACCGGCCAAAATGGCGGCGGCCGCAGGACTTGGTAAACCTTGAAAATAGCGTTTATCTTGTGTTGCCAATTGCGTATTAAAACGCGCTAAGCGTAAAGCCCCGCCTGCCAAATGTACAAATGCAGCAATCAGCCCGGCTTGGCCTAAAGAAGCCAATGACCACAGATATAAAATAATAGCAGGTGCAGCCGCAAAAGACACCATATCTGCCATACTGTCATACTCGGCTCCAAAGTCACTTTGCGTATTAGTCATACGCGCCACACGTCCATCTAAACCATCTAAGACCAAAGAAACAAAAATCAACATAGCAGCCGTTTCAAAACGGCCATCAATGGCTGAGGTAATGCCATAAAAACCTGAAAACAAAGCCCCAGTAGTAAAAAGATTAGGTAGTAAATAAATACCACGATTACGTACTTTTGTACTTTTCTTAGTCGTATCTGTCATGAATAATATCTTTAATAAAAACGCCAAAATCTGTATTGCACCTATTGTATAGCATTTAGAACGGTGCTAAAACGAAAAAACACATACGCATTTTTCTATCCGCCCCCTATTAACCGATGCGCTTACCCTTTAAGCTCATAGTAGGGACAACTCAATAAATGATCATTCACCATTCCTACCGCTTGCATATAAGCATAACAAATAGTCGTACCCACAAATTTAAACCCTGCTTTTTTCAATGTTTTGCTCATTAAATCAGACTCAGGCGTACGAGTCGGCACATCTTGCATAGTCTGCCAAGCATTATTAACCGTTTCGCCACCCACAAACTGCCAAATATAGTGATCAAAACTGCCAAATTGCGCTTGTATTGCCAAAAAAGCTTGTGCATTGCTTATTGCCGCTTTAATTTTCAATTTATTTCTGATGATATCAGGGTTATGCCTTAATATTTCTTGGTCTGCCTCACTAAAACAGGCAATTTTATGCGCATCAAAATCAGCAAATGCCCGACGATACCCCTCGCGTTTTTTTAAAACCGTCAACCAACTCAAGCCAGCCTGCGCACCTTCTAAAATCAACATCTCAAATAATAAACGCTCATTATGTACCGGCACTCCCCATTCGGTATCGTGGTAATGTTCTTCTAGCGGGTGCGCTTGCGCCCAAGGGCATTTGCTCATTTTTTTAGCAAATCACCCAAACCGGCAAAGGGGTTATGCGTGCCACCTGAATTATCCTGCTCTTGTTTAGCACTACCAAAGCGCATTTCCTCATATTTGGAATGCTCATTATCATGACAATATAAACACAATAATTCCCAATTACTGCCATCTGCCGGATTATCATCATGATTATGATTTTTATGATGCACCGTTAATTCTTGTAAATTTTTATTATCAAACTCACGCGAACAGCGACCGCAAACCCAAGGGTACATTTTTAAAGCTTGACCGCGATATGTTTTTTCACGTTCCGTTTGGTGTTTCCGTGCATCCGCTACAATACGCTCGGCTGCGCTCATATTTTGATGACTTGCCATAGAGTTTTCCTCTTCATTTAAACAGCTTGTATTAGATGCACCATTATAGCGTTACTCAGCATATGAATAAACACATGCCCTGATTGACTCTACCGTGTGCTTTTATTTTAACCGACAAAACTTTGGCTATGCTCTGGCTACCCTACACACCAGCCCGATAAACATATCTACGTGTTTAAGTGCCAAAATTTCATGCGCAATGAGTATATATGATGATTAACTTTCGGGGGATACCGCCAGTCAATTTTAAGAGAAAAAGTGTTCGAAACTCAAAATGCTTTAGATATTGAAAACCTAAAGAAAATAAAGCTTAAAACCGAAATAAAAGGCTTTATTCGGTTTCAAACTTTAAATAAAAAACGAGTATTTACTATTATAGACCTAACACATCATTACGTGTGCTTTCTGCAATGGCAGCAGCTTGCGCAATTAAATCATCAGGCACACCCAGCTCTTTCATCGTCGCCCCTAAATGTTCCATCACAGCATCAAAATGTGACGCATTCAGCCCCATTTTTACTAATTTGGCATGACCGGTGCGCATATCTTCACCTGTATAATTTGCAGGTCCACCAAATGCCATGGTTAGGAAAGCCTTTTGCTTAGCCGCTTGTGCTTCCATATCAGTATTGTCAAAAAAGCGATTAATACGGTGGTCTGCCAATACTTTACGGTAAAAAAGATCTACCGCTGCATCAACTGCTGCTTCACCACCAATTTGCTCATACAAACTTTTACTGCTTTCTTCTTCACTCATTAATGATTCCTCATTGTTGTTATTGTTATTTTTAAATTATGGAAATTGGATGGTAGCAAGGATGCAATACTTATGCAATATAAGAAAGCCTTAAAGTTCCATTGCAACTTTCACGCAACGGATAACACCATAATCATAGACACCACTCAAGGCATCATAAACAGGTTTCAAAGCGTCTTCCGGCTGAGCCGATAAATTTAAAATTTCATTTTGAATAGAGCTGAGTTCTTGCTCACTCAACTCAACGACATCGCTTAAATTAACTAAGTTCTGAGCAATACCTTGTGCTAAATGACCATATATGGTGGTTTCTTTTAATTCACGTTGCAGGGCAATTTTTGCAACTGAAAAGCCGGCATTAAAGAGTACCACCGTCTCATCGACCGTTTCCGTTAAAATAGAGTTTTGCTCTTGGCTCGTGTGCACGCTCTGTATGATACTCAGAAAATCCTCTGCATATAACTCAAGCTTACGTTCCCCTACCCCTGAAATTTGGGAAAATTGTTGTTCATTTTTCGGCCGCTTTTCCACCATCTCCATTAAACTGGCATCATTAAAAATCACATACGGCGGCACGTCTTGTGCATCAGCTAATGCGCGCCGCTTTGCACGTAAAGCATCCCATAACACATTATCACTGTGCTTAGCAAAATCACCGCGCTGAAGCTTGGTTTTCTTACTTTTTGTCTTAAGTTCTTTACGAAAGCGGATTTGCGTTTCTCCACGCAATAAAGGCCGGCAACTAGGATGCAGTTTTAACGCGCCATATTCAAAATCGACATCAACCAAACCTTTGACCACTAACTGCCTAAAAACAGAACGCCACTGTGTTTCCGTCAAGGCTTTACCAATGCCGAAGGTACTTTGTTGCTCATGGCCAAAACGGCGTATACGTTCAGAATTTTTGCCCAATAATACTTCGATAAGATAATTAACCCCAAAGCGTTGTTCAGTTCGATAAATGCAGGAAAGTGCTTGTTGCGCCGCAACTGTGCCATCCCACGTCTCTACAGGCTCTAAACAGGTATCACAATTGCCGCAAGGCTCAAGCTGTGTTTCACCAAAATAACTCAATAAAACCTCACGTCGACAAGAAACTTGCTCACATAAACCCAGCATCGCATCGAGTTTGTGTAATTCCACACGTTTATGCGTTTCATCGGCATCAGAGCCTTGTAACATTTGCCGTAGCATAATGACATCCTGCAAACCATACGCCATCCAAGCATTCGCGGGCTCACCATCACGCCCTGCCCGACCGGTTTCTTGATAATAGCCCTCAATACTTTTAGGTAAATCTAAATGTGCCACAAAGCGTACATTCGGCTTATCAATTCCCATCCCAAAAGCGACTGTCGCAACAATCACAACCCCCTCGGACATTAAAAACTTATGCTGATGTGCTTTGCGTATCTGGTGTGACAAACCGGCATGATAAGGATAAGCATCAATACCTTTCTCTTGTAACCACAGTGCGGTAGATTCAACTTTTTTACGTGATAAACAATAAACAATGCCCGCATCACCTTGATGCTCTGCTTTAATCAAAGCCAGCAATTGCTGGCGTGCATTATTTTTTTCAACAATTCGGTAACGAATATTAGGCCGGTCAAAGCCGCTAACAAACAACCGAGCTTCCGTCAGGCTTAAACGCGTGATAATTTCTGCACGCGTACGCTGATCGGCGGTCGCCGTGAGTGCAATACGTGGAATAGCAGGAAAACGCTCCGCCAATAATGACAATTGCAAATAATCAACCCGAAAATCATGCCCCCATTGCGAGACACAGTGCGCTTCATCAATCGCAAATAACGCTACCTGAATTTGGCTAAATAATTGCAATGTGCGTTCGGTGGTTAAACGCTCCGGCGCAACATACAGTAAATCCAGCTCATTCTTGCGTAATTGCTGTTCAATGATTTGTACTTGCTCAAAAGTTAAGGTCGAATTTAAATAAGCGGCTCGCACGCCTAATTGATGCAAAGCATTAACTTGGTCTTCCATTAATGCGATCAAAGGAGAAATGACAATGCCCACCCCCTCACGCACCATCGCAGGAATTTGATAACAAAGTGATTTTCCGCCTCCGGTAGGCATTAAAACAACCGCACTATGCCCGGCAATCAATTGCGCAATAATATCCGCTTGTTGCCCCCGAAACGCCTCATATCCAAAAACGCTACGCAAAATCGTCAGTGCCGACGATGCCTCATTCTGTGATTGCTGCACAATATTTATCTCTAGCCCCGAAACAGTTATATAATAGATGGTAGCACTTTTATCTAGGTTTTTAACATTTTGAATACGACAAATTTAAACCGTTTACAACGGCTCATCAACGCGAATCAACAACCTCTTTTAAAAAATGGGCTAAAAGGCATAGAAAAAGAGAGCCTACGCTTATCCAATCAAGGCTTTATTGCGCAAACACCCCACCCTGTTGCACTTGGCTCGGCACTGACGCACCCACATATCACAACAGATTATTCCGAAGCCTTATTGGAATTTATCACGCCGCCCTTTGCAGATATTAATGACAGCTTACGTTTTTTGCATCATATCCATCAATTTGTCTATGATAATTTAGATAATGAACATTTATTAGCGAGTAGTATGCCTTGCGGCATCAATGGTGATGAAAGCATTCCCATTGCAGAATATGGTCACTCTAATATCGGCACCATGAAGCATATTTACCGTAAAGGTTTATGGCATCGTTATGGGCGTACGATGCAAGCCATTGCCGGCATACATTTCAATTATTCACTTCCGGAAACGCTCTGGCCGATACTACACCAGCTAGAAGGCTCTTCCGCCTCATTAGAGGATTTTCAGGCAAACGCCTATTTTGATTTAATTCGTAATTTTCAACGTCAAGGCTGGCTGATTTTATATTTATTTGGTGCATCGCCTGCCATTTGTAAAAATTTCTTTAAAACACGGCCGGAACTGATGGCACAATTTGCCGAATTTGATAACGGCACGCTTTATCACCCCTACGCCACTTCATTGCGTATGAGTGATATTGGCTATAAAAGCAATAACCAAGCAAATTTAAATATTGATTATAATTCCCTTGATGGCTATGTAGACAGCTTATCGCGCGCCATCAATACCCCTTATGCCGAGTATGAAAAAATCGGGGTAAAAGTGGCCAATGAGTACCACCAACTGAATAGCAATATTTTGCAAATAGAAAATGAATATTACAGCACCGTTCGCCCTAAACAAATCATCAACCCTTGTGAAAAACCGACCTTAGCCCTTAAGCGTCGTGGCGTGTTGTATGTAGAAATCCGCTCACTTGATTTAGATTTATTTAACCCAATTGGTATTGATGCGAGCCGTGCACGTTTTATTGAAGCCTTTTTATTAACTTGCTTATTACAAGATAGCCCCGAAATGAGTACCGAGGACTTTCAAACCAATAATGCCAACCAACTGACCGTTGCCAATGCAGGCCGGCAACCTAATATTGAATTAATAAAAGGCCGGCAAGCCATCCGCTTGCAAGACTGGGCAACTGATATTCTTGATAATATGCAAGCAGTCTGTCATATTTTAGACCAAGGGGAAGCGGTTCAGCATTATACGCAAGCCTTGACAGAACAACGTAAACTGGTTGAAACCCCCGACTTAACCCCTTCAGCCCGTATTTTAGCGGCCATGCAATCTGCTCAGCAACCGTATGCCAAATTTGCCGACCAATTATCGGCCAAGCATGCAAAAAAGTTTACCGCCGACCAGCTTAATAGTACAGAAACGGCAAAATTTAATGCCATGGCCAGCGCATCTTTAACGAAGCAACAAGAAATTGAAGCAAAAGATAGTTTATCGTTTGATGACTTTTTAAACCAATACTTGCAACAATAAGCCCGACATCTATGAAATTTTTAGACGTTAAAACCGATTATGCCTTTAAAAAAGTGTTTTGCTTAGCTGAATTGCAAACCGCGCAAGACAAATGGATTTATTTTATTAAAAATGCAGGCAAATTAGACTGTATTCCAGAACAAGTACAACCTGAGATAAAGCAAGCACTCGAAATTGCAAATGAAGCAAACTTCTCTCCTGAAGAGCTAGAACTACAACATAAACGTAAAGAGTTTATTTATATCCAAAAATCATCCATTAATTTAGCCTTGGAAACAGGTTTTGATCAAGGTGTTGAAAAAGGCATTGAGCAGGGAATTAAAGCAGGCTCTTTACAAACAAAAACGCAAATCGTTTTAAATGCTCATAAGGCAGGGCTCACGACTCCCTTAATTGCAAGCATTGCCGGCCTTAGTGAAGCAGATGTTAACAGCATTATTCAAAATAATGCACGCTAATACACACTCCCTCCCTCAACCTAATAAATTTATGCACGATATCAAATCAATCCAAGCTGAACTTCAAAATAAAAACCCACGTAAAATACTACGCCATGCATTAGAAAACTATGAGCGTATTGCACTTTCATTTAGCGGGGCAGAAGATGTAGTCGTTCTGGATATGGCTTTAAAAATTCGCCCAGATATACAAATTTTTTGCCTGGATACGGGTCGCTTACACCCCGAAACCTACCAATTTATCGAGAAAGTACGCCAACATTATAAAATTGATATTGAACTACTCTCCCCAAACCATGCAAGTATTGAAGCACTGGTTAAAGCCAAAGGTCTGTTTAGTTTTTATGAGGATGGCCATCAAGAATGCTGTGCCATTCGCAAAGTAGAACCTTTAAAACGCAAACTGGCGCAAGTTGATGCGTGGATTACAGGGCAACGTAAAGACCAAAGCATCGGTACGCGGCAAAATATTAATGCAATTGAAGTCGATGTTGCTTTTTCAAGTAAAGAACATACCTTAATCAAATTTAACCCCATGGTGAATCAAAGTTCAGCACAAATATGGGATTACATAGAAGCCTACCAAGTCCCCTTCAATGAATTACACAAACACGGCTTTATCAGTATCGGTTGTGAACCCTGTACGCGCCCTGTCTTACCGAATCAACACGAACGTGCCGGTCGCTGGTGGTGGGAAGATGCTACCAAAAAAGAATGCGGCTTACATATTGCTAAAACATAAAGGCTAAAGCAATGCAAATCCAATGGTTCCCAGGACACATGCACAAGGCAGGCAAAGAAATTAAACAAAGCCTGCCCGAAATTGATTTACTCATTGAAATACTGGATGCACGTTTACCTTTCAGTAGTGCCAACCCACTATTATCAGACCTACGCGGCAACAAACCCTGTATAAAAATATTAAATAAAGCGGATTTGGCAGACCCTGCCAGAACAGCCGTTTGGCAAAACTACTTAGAGCAAGAAGAAGGGGTCAAGACCCTCGCCTTAACAGCCACACAAAGCGATAAAGTACAAAATGTAGTCGATTTATGCCGTAAATTAGTCCCACATAAAGACACAGCAACTAAAGTGATTCATGTCTTAATTATGGGCATTCCCAATGTCGGCAAATCAACATTAATTAATGCATTAGCAGGACGTACTATCGCCAAAACCGGCAATGAACCCGCCGTCACCAAAAGACAACAGCGTATTGACTTACACAACGGCATCATTCTCTGTGATACGCCGGGTATGTTATGGCCTAACTTAGAAAATCACAATACCGGTTACCGCTTAGCAACCACCGGCGCAATTAAAGATACCGCATTAAAACATGATGATGTAGCCTCTTTTGCGGGTGAGTTTTTACTTACACATTACCCAGAAGCACTAAAACAACGCTATCAAATTACAACACTCCCCCCTAGTGATTATGAATTACTACAAATCATTGGTAAAAAACGGGGATGCTTACGCAGTGGTGGCCATATTGATATCGACAAAGTCGCTAAAATCATACTCACAGAACTACGTGATGGCTTACTAGGCAGGCTCACCTTAGAAACACCGGCAATGATGCAACAAGAATTAGCAGAACTCGCCCTTATTCGTGAACGCAAAGCCGCCAAAAAACTCAAACGTAAAAAGAATTGGCAAACAAAAACACAAGCTAAACAATAAACTAACACTCAATACAACAACCTCCAAAAATCTATGTCTTCCCTACTCAGTTGCGTCGAAATACCCGCCTCATCCACACCTCTTTACTCCATTATCTGGCTACATGGATTAGGAGCTGATGGACATGATTTTGAAGGCATCGTTCCCGAACTCAAGCTACATAAAGCGGCCAATATTAATTTTATTTTTCCCAACGCCCCCATACAAGCCGTCACCATTAATGGCGGCATGCAAATGCCCTCTTGGTATGATATTTTGGATGCAACCTTAGCCCGCAACGTTGCCATAAATGATATATATGACTCATCAAACAACATTGTACAATTCATACAAAGAGAAATAGACAAGGGCATCCAAGCGGAAAACATCTTATTGGCAGGGTTCTCTCAAGGCGGAGTGATTGCCTTACATACAGGTCTGCGCTACCCTCAAAAATTAGCAGGCATCTTAGCACTCTCCACTTATATGCCGACAACCGAACAACTTAAATCTGAACGCGCCCCAGAAAATGATGCGACTGCCATTTTTATGGCTCATGGCAACTTAGACCCAGTGATTGCACCACACATAGCCAAAGATGCCTTTAACCGCTTGCATGCCATGGACTATCAAATTAGCTGGCATGAATACCCGATGCAACACACATTATGTTTAGAAGAAATTGCCGATATTTCTATTTTTATCAACAAAGTTTTTGCTTAAAAGTCTTGCATAATGCCCCCCATTGTCGAAATATTTTCCCAAGGTGAAGAAGTTATCAGCGGTCAGACCGTAGATAGTAACGCCGCATGGCTATCACAACAGCTGGTACAACTGGGCTTTAGCGTCACGCGACACACAGCAGTAGGCGACAACTTAGCAGACCTGAAAAAATTATTGCAAGAAATAGCGACTCGTGCAGATGTCTGTATTTGCACAGGTGGCTTAGGCCCTACAATTGATGACCTAACCACACAAGCGGTTGCCGAGGCCTTTGCGCGACCACTTGAGTTTGATGTAACGGCACTAGAACATATAAAGCAATTTTTTGCTCATCGCAAGCGAGCTATGGCTGATGCCAACCGTAAACAAGCCTATTTCCCACAAGGTGCTGCGCGTATTGATAACCCATGGGGATCGGCTCCCGGATTCTCATTACAACAGCAAGGTTGCTGGTTTGTCTTTGTTCCCGGCGTCCCTTTTGAAATGCAAGGTATGTTTACAGAATTTATCGCCAAACAACTCAGGCAACGCTTTAAGCTACAAGCTAAACAGTTGCTTACCTTACGCACCATTGGTATCGGTGAATCCGACATTCAAGAAAAACTAACAAACATTACTTTACCGCAACAGGTACAACTTAGTTTTCGTGCAGGCACAGACGAAGTACAAACCAAATTACTTTTTCCGGCGAATACAAAACAAGCACTACTGAATACCACTGTCCGACAAGTGGCGGACAGTCTAGGGGATTACGTTTTTGCAATAGATAACAGCAATCAGGCACAAAGAGGGCTTATTGATATTATCGCCCACGCCATGCAACAACAGGATTTAAGCCTCGCCGTTATAGAAACCGCCTCTCAAGGCCTCATCGCGGCAAAGTGCTTAGGCCAAGCGTGGCTATTCAGTGCCGTTTTTAAGCAAGCCTTTCATCAGGCAACCGAATCATTAAATAGTACAGACCGCCTTCACACAACAATAAAAATGGCGCAAAAAACACAAGGACAAGAGCAAACAGACTTGGTATTAGTACAAACTTATCAAGGCAGTTGTGCGCAATTTCAAAATAAAGCCGAGACTATTTGCTTAACGACCCTACTCTTAACTCCGAGTGACATCCTGCATAGTACGCATACGATTGGTGGCCCACCGCAACGTAAACAAAATCAAGCAGCCATCTTATCACTGGATTTATTACGCCGGTTTCTCGCGGCATAAAAAACCTCCCCCTTACTCTCGCCCTACCTGAATATCAGGCTCCCATGCCAACCACTCAGGCTCTACCTCGGCATGCAAATCAAATACATGTCCATTATGGACAATCTCAGCAGTATCCTCCGGTGTTGCCAGCGCAATGCCACCTAATACAATGCTTTCCATCGACTCAGTACGAAGTTGTGCACCGGAAAATAATCCAAAATCCACATTAACTCCACTGGCATTCCAAAATTTAGTATTCGCCCGCACCAGGTTCGCATACTCAGGCGCGATATAAATATCAATCAACACATATTTGGCATTATCAGACAATTGAAAACGGCGCACCTCACCGACCGGTACTTGTCGATACAAAACCGGGTTACCTACCTGCACAGACCCTAAACGTGCTGATTTTAAAACGATATATTTACCTTGCTTAATCTCAGGCAAATTAAGCCGTCCTGTAAAAACGGTTTGCTTGGCACCACTCCCCGGCGCGATTTCCAAATAATTACCACCCAACAAGGTACCTAGGTGTTTATTTTTAAATAAGCCCAATTGCGCACTAACCAGCCAAAATTGAGTGCCTTGACGCGCAAAATCAGCCGCACTGCCTATTAATTTTGCGGTGGCAACAATCGATTGATTATCATCCGCTAAGCGCACCGCCGTTACTTCTCCCACTTGAATCCCTAAATACTTAATCGCAGTACCGGCCGTCATTCCTTCCGCCAGTTCAAATTTTATATGAATTTCCTGTGCTGTCTGTAATGCTTGTTCATTGCTTGCATATAAGGTGTAATGCTCAGGCATAGCCTGCTGAGTCAATTCTGTTGCCGGCAGATTTGCAAAGCTGATGCCTCCATTTAAAAGTGAATGTACCGAAGCCATATTCACATCCACCCCCGACAAACCCGCTTTAATCTGCACCCCGCTATGCCGCCAAAATCGTGTAGCCGCAGACAATAAGTGCGCATATTTATTTTTTATCGCTACGATAATGACGATTTTGTCATCAACAGGACTTAAATGATAATGCACCACCTTACCCACAGGGATTTTTTTATAATAGACCTGAGAATGAATCCCTATTGACCCCAATTCATCACTTATCAAGCGAAGCACAGTCGTATCGCTCTCTGGATGATACGACAATAAACCCTCCTCCGTTGCTGCCAAATAATTTTCATACAACGGATACATAGCCCCTGCGCGTACTTTCTTTTTATTCTGTGCCGGCGTAATAAAGGCGATGCCCCCATTTAAAATAGCACCCATCGAACCTGTTTTAATCTCCATACCGGCCGTTCCTAAAGACACTTGCACGCCACTGGTATTCCAAAAGCGTGAATTAGCTGCCACCAAATGTGCGTAACGCTCGGTAATGTAAATATCAATTAAAACATGCTTGCCTTGTGCATCGAGTTTAAAATCATGCACCTGCCCAACTTGAATGTTTTTATACAAAACAGGGCTGGCATATTCCAGTGAACCTAAGGTTTCTGCCTTTAAAACTAAATGGACTCCCTTATCACCTAACGACATTAAAGGAGGTTTATTTAAAGCGGTAAATTCCCGAGCAGACTCGCCCAACCCAGCTTGCATCCGAATATGCCTACCTTGCAAGATTGACTTTAACCCAGAAAAATCAGTTAAAGAAAATTTAGGCTTATCTAACCAAAACTTCGTGCCCGTTTTTAATAACTCTTCTGCTCTGGGGTCAAACACCACATCAGCAACCACATTTTTACCCGTTTTCTTATAACGTAATTTTTTAACGATCCCAATCTTAAACGCATCATATTTAACTTCTGTGACCCCTTCTTCCAAGCCAATAGCAGATTCAAATGTTATTTTGGCCGCAATCCCTACTTTGGCACTATCAAAATCACTATGTAACTTATAGCGCGTTCCTTGCGCCACTTGTTCACCAATTTCCGTTTCCGGCGTATAAAAAGCAATTCCACCGGCAATTAAAGCCGCAATAGATTCAGTGTGCATAGAAAAACCACTTAAATCTGCTTTAATGGATAATCCGCTGGCATTCCAAAAACGCGACGACTTTTTCACCAAATGTGCATAACGCGCTTCAATAATCACTTTAATAATCACACCATTTTGCGCTTCTGCCAGCTCATAATCCAGCACTTCACCTACCGGAATTTCACGAAAATAAATCTTAGACCCCCGCGCTATCGAGCCTAAATGATCGGCAAAAATATCAATATGCAAGCCCTCCGTGTCATCCAATACAGGCGGCTTGCTCAGTGCAATAAACTCCCGTTTTTCCGCACCGCCACCAGGGTGCATCTGAATATAATTACCCGATACAATGGTATCTAAACCCGTTATTTCAGTAATGGAAACTTTCGGCTTAACCAACCAAAACCCGGTTCCCTCCCTTAAACCTTCAGCAGCCGTACGCTGAATTTCGGCAATCACTTTTACCTGTTGCAGATTATTGCTCATCAACACCTCCTGCACCACACCAATACGCACCCCTTTATAAATAATCGAGGTTTTACCTTCCCGAATACCGGCAGCATCGGCAAAAATAATGGTAATTTCTATGCCTTTTTCCGTCATATTTTGATAAATTGCCCAACCACCCAACAACGCAGAGATTAAAGGCAATAACCAAATCCCCGAAAGCCACGTTTTTCGGGTCACAATCGGCTTACTCGTATTCATTAATTTCATCCCAAATAAGCCTAGAATCAAAGCGCATGGCTGCCAACATGGTTAAAATCACCACACAAGCAAACAACCATGCGGCCGGCTCTACATCGACCGAAGCAACTCGGCCAAACTTAACAATACCCACTAAAATACTAATCACAAAAATATCCAGCATAGACCATCGCCCAACAAACTCCACCACCCGATACATTTTAGTACGCAGACAAACATTGCATTGCCTCTTACATTGCACCGCCAACAAAATCATCGCCAAAGCCAACATCTTCAATAATGGCACTAAAATACTCGCAATAAAGACAATAATGGCAATCGGTGTCATCCCGATATGCATCAAATTAATAATCCCCGACATAATGGTATCAGTACGAATCGTTCCCCCTTTATATAAAGTCATAATCGGTAAAACATTGGCAGGAATATACAAAAAAAAGCCACTTAACAGCAAAGCCCAGCTTTGCGCCAAACTATACGGAACCCTAGGATAAACTTTACGCCGACAGCGCGGGCAACGCATGACTTGGCCAGCCTTAGGAATAAGTTTATGACAGCTTCGGCAACACAAATACCCTTGTTGCAAAGCAGAAAGCGGTCTATTGCCCATGGCGTTCAATTAACTTCCACAGTAATTTTTTATTCAACAATTGAGTTTGCAAGGCACTACTCAACAACAAAATAATAAAAGCATATAAGCCCAAGCCCGGCTCTAACTCAGCATCGTTAGCTAATTTAATCGCCGCCACCAACACCCCCAATAAAAAAATATCCAGCATCCCCCAATGACTCAAACTGTTATACCAACGAAAACTTACCGCCAGAAAAGGTGTTTTAACAGAATAATATAAACGGGTTGTGACAAAAATAATGAGCATCATTTTTACCAAGGGTACTAACACTAAAGTAAAAAAGACAATGCCGGCAATCCCATAATTTGTCGTCGCAAACAAGGCTAATACACAACCCACTATCGACATGGCCTCAGTATTACCCAACATGGTAAATTTTAAAATCGGTAAAAAGATAGCGGGAAAATAAAAAACTAAACCGGTTAAAACACAAATAAAATTATGTTTAATCGACAAGCGCAAAGGGTGCTCCAACACCCCTAAGCAACGCGGGCACTGACTCACATAACCTTCCCGCACTTGCTCCGAAGCATCAATCAATAAATCACACTCAGGACATGCCTCAAGATGTGCCGCCTTATCGGTATTTAACATAAACGGCATCATCTTGTTGCAAAAGGCGTTGCAAGCGTAATATCAACTCATCCGTGGGATGCACACGCCATGCATCGCCTAATTGCACACTGGCTTTCTCGGTTGCCGATTGATAATTAATGACCAACATACAACGCCCCCCGGTAAAGGGTTGCATCACTTCCTGCAAACTCGCTATAAATGTCTGTGTGTTTGCCTCGACAACAAGACTGTTCCACTCCAACATCATACAACGCGCATACTCTTCACGTGCTTGCTCCATGGTCAATATTTTATCAGCCACAATATTCAACATCCCTGAATAACCATTAAGCTGTGCTGTGGCCTCCACTATCAATACTTCATCAGCCGTCAAAATATCCTTAAAAATCTCAAACTTCTCCGCATAAATCGTCACATCCATACGTGAACCTTTATCATCTAAAGTCAAAAAAGCCATGGTCTGCCCTTTGCGATCTAAACGGGTTCTGATTCCTACCAAGATGCCGGCTAAACGCACATCAATTTTTCCGCGACTTTTTTCAATGGCGGCCAAATTACCTGCCAAACTATTACTCACAATATGACCTAACTCAGCACGATACTGATCAATCGGATGCCCGGTTAAAAACAAGCCTAAAGCCAGTTTTTCCAATGCCAAGCGTTCTTTTTCAGGCCAAGCCGGAACATAATGCGCATAATCTTGCACCTCATCAGCACTCTCTTCGGCATTAACTGCCAAGCCAAATAAATCATTCTGGCCAACAGATGCCATTTTGATATGCCGCTCAGCCACCTTTAAGGCCGTCGGTAACTCAGCAAGATGACTGGCTCGATTTTCATTAAAAATATCAAACGCCCCTGCACGAATCAACGCCTCAAACACACGCCGATTCACTTTGCGTAAATCAACACGCTTACACAAATCATATAAACCCTTAAATGCCCCATTTTTGTCACGCTCTTGCAGCAAATCATCAATCGCCGCTTCACCCACACCTTTAATCGCCCCAATACCATACACAATCTCATCTTGATCATTTACCGTAAATTGGTAATGAGAAAGATTAATATTCGGTGGAACGACCTTTATATTCATGATTTGACACTCATCAATCAAAATGACAATCTTATCGGTATTATCTAAATCAGAAGACAATACCGCAGCCATAAACGCCGCAGGATAATGCGCCTTTAACCACGCCGTTTGATAAGCCACCAAAGCATAAGCCGCCGAATGTGATTTATTAAAGCCATATCCCGCAAACTTTTCCATCAAATCAAAAACATAAGTCGCAATATCTTCGTCAATGCCTCCGTCCACTGCGCCTTTGGTAAAAATAGCTCTTTGTTGCGCCATCTCTTCCACTTTCTTTTTACCCATTGCACGTCGCAATAAATCAGCACCACCCAAAGTATAGCCCCCCATCTCACGGGCAATCTGCATCACTTGTTCTTGATATAAAATAACCCCATTGGTAGGCTCTAATATCGGTATTAAAACAGGGTGCGCATACTCCGCTTTAGCCCCATGTTTTACATTAATATAATCATCGACCATCCCTGATTCCAAAGGCCCTGGGCGAAATAAAGCCACCAAAGCGATAATATCATCAAAACAATCCGGCTTGAGCTTCTTAATCAGCTCCTTCATACCTCGCGATTCTAACTGAAACACCGCCGTCGTTTGTGCATTGGTCAATAAAGCATAGGATGCGGCATCATCACGCGGAATTTGCGTAATATCAACTAATGGTTCCCCGAGTTCAGCCTGCTTTTTATTGATAGTTTGCAACGCCCAATCAATAATGGTCAAAGTACGCAAGCCCAAAAAATCAAATTTGACCAGCCCTACCGCCTCCACATCATCCTTATCGAACTGAGTCACTAAATTTCCCCCACCTTGCTCACAATACAAGGGAGAAAAATCCGTCAGTTTAGTCGGTGCAATCACCACACCACCGGCATGCTTGCCGGCATTACGCACCGTACCTTCTAAGGATAAAGCCATATCCATCAAGGTTTTCACCTCAATATCATTATCATACAAATCTTGAAACTCAGGCACCTCCTTAAGTGCCTTGGTCAATGTCATCCCAATTTCAAACGGCACCAATTTAGATAACCGATCCACAAAACTGTAAGGATGACTCAATACCCGCCCCACATCACGAATAACCGCTTTTGCCGCCATCGAACCATAGGTAATAATTTGCGACACTTTCTCACGGCCATAATGTTGCGCCACATAATCAATGACTTCATCACGCCGATCCATACAAAAATCGACATCAAAATCCGGCATAGACACCCGTTCCGGATTTAAAAACCGCTCAAACAACAAATCAAATTCAATCGGGTCTAAATCCGTAATATTTAAAACATAAGCCACCAATGACCCCGCACCTGAACCCCGCCCTGGCCCGACCGGAATCGCATTATCTTTCGCCCACTGAATAAAATCGGCCACAATCATAAAATAACCGGGAAAACCCATTTGCACGATAATATCCAGCTCCATCTGCAAACGCTCATCATAAGCCACCCGATTCTCTGCCGGCGTACCATCCCCGATGGCAGGATACTTTTCTAAACGTTTATTTAAACCTTTGCGCGACTCCTCAATAAAAAATTCATCCAAAGACATGCCTTCAGGCACAGGGAAATCCGGTAAAAAATTCTTGCCCAAGGTCAGGCTAATATTGCAACGCTTCGCAATCTCAACCGTATTCGCCAAAGCCTCAGGAATATCTGCAAATAACGCCAGCATCTCCTCAGTACTACGTAAATATTGCTGCTCGGTATACTCTTTGGGTCGGCGTGAATCATCAATTACCCGCCCTTGATTAATACACACCCGCACCTCATGTGCCGCAAAATTATCCGCCTCTAAAAAACGTACATTATTAGTCGCCACCACCGGCAAATCCAACTCCGCCGCCAACTGTATCGCCTTGGCAATATAGGTCTCTTCCTGGCGTTTACCCACACGGCATAGCTCCAAATAAAAACTATCCGGAAATAATTCACGCCAATATTCAGCCAACTGCTTTGCCGGACGCGTATCTTGTGCCAATAACGCCAAACCAATATCACCTTCCATCCCACCAGACAAAGCAATCAAGCCCGCACTATTTTGCGCTAGCCACTCACGCTGCACCATAGGAATTCCCAAGTGCTGACCTTCTTGATACGCTTTAGAAATAAGCTCCGTTAAGGTGACATAACCGGTATTATTTTTAACTAATAGAGTCAGTCTATACGGTTGCGTAGCATCATCTGGGTTAGCAATAAACACATCCGCGCCGGCAATCGGCTTAATCCCCTTAGCCAATGCCGCCCGATAAAACTTAACCAAAGCAAATAAATTCGATTGATCCGTTATCGCAACTGCCGGCATATTCAATTCAGCCAATTGATTTATCAACGGTTTCACTTTCACAATACCATCTACCAATGAGTATTCCGAATGAAGACGTAAATGGATAAATTTGGGTTGCATAGGCGTTGACGTAAAAGGCGATTAAAGACGGCTAAAACATCATTTTAACACAGGAAGAAATACGATAGCGGTAGCGATATGCGAAGAACGCATACAAGCAGAGTTAAGATTAAAATACTTTAACCTTACGACAACAAATTCAAAGAACTCATGACTCCCCAGCTTTATGGGTGACCTTAACTTTATCAATACGTAATAAAAAAATCATTTAACCCAAAAAAAAGCCCCTATAAATAGAGGCTTATAAATATCTTTTACACAATTAGTGTTAGGTGTCTCCTAAAACGGAATATCATCATCAAAATCTTCATAAGCAGCGGGCGGTTGTTCAGGCATTGGCTGTGATGCGGGGGCAGCCGGTGGTGTAGAGACTGCTGTATTTTGTGTCGCTGTGTTTGTTGCCGGTGCATTATTTGTGGCGGAAGCCTGATTACCTAAAGGCGCAGTTCCACCGGTACGGCTGCCTAACATTTGCATTTCAGAGGCTATAATTTCTGTGGTGTATCTGTCTTGTCCGCTTTGGTCTTGCCATTTTCGAGTTTGTAAACGGCCTTCCACATAAACCTGACTACCTTTTCTTAAATATTCTCCGGCGACTTCTGCTAAACGATTAAAAAATACAATACGATGCCACTCTGTTGCATCACGCCGCTCACCTGTTTGTTTGTCTTTCCAGCGACGCGTTGTGGCTAAACTAATATTAGTGACCGCCCCACCGTTAGGCATATAACGCACTTCTGGGTCAGCACCCAAATTTCCTATCAAGGTTACTTTATTAAGCACAGGCTACTCCATAAAAATGAATGATTCATAATGACGAGAAAGCTTATCATTTTATATTTTTTAATGGTAGCAAATAAAATAAAACTTATTTTTAGCGTTGATAGCACGGCTCTTTCCCCAACATCAGCTTATTGCTTTTTTTCTAATTTAAAGGCTATCAAGCACCTAATTAACCATGTAAAATGCTAAGAATTTATTTTCTATAAACAGGTAGTAAAAGTGAACTTTAGAGGAACAACAATTCTTTCTGTACGCCGTGGTGATAAAGTCGTCATTGGCGGTGATGGCCAAGTGACATTAGGCAATACCGTTATGAAAGGCAATGCACGCAAAGTGCGTCGCTTATATCATGGAAAAATCATTGCAGGCTTTGCAGGCGCAACGGCCGATGCCTTTACATTATTTGAGCATTTTGAGGGCAAGCTGGAAAAACATCATGGTAACCTGACCCGCGCAGCCGTAGAAATGGCCAAAGATTGGCGTACCGAGCGAGCATTACGCAAACTGGAGGCTTTATTGAGTATTGCTGATAGCAAAACATCATTAATTATTTCAGGTAATGGGGATGTGATTGAGCCGGAGCATGACTTAATTGCCATTGGCTCAGGTGGGCCTTTTGCACAGTCAGCGGCAATGGCCTTATTAGAAAATACCGAATTGAGTGCCAAAGAAATTGTGGAAAAATCTCTCAATATCGCCGCTGATATTTGTATTTATACCAACCACAATTTACGTATTGAAGAATTAGACGCAGAACCAGAGGATTAAGAAGCAACCATGACACAGATGACTCCTAAAGAAATTGCCCATGAACTAGACCGACATATTATTGGTCAAGCAAGTGCCAAACGCTCCGTTGCCATTGCACTGCGTAATCGCTGGCGGCGAGCACAAGTTGACGAATCCATTCGCGATGAAATTACCCCGAAAAATATTTTAATGATTGGCCCTACCGGGGTGGGTAAAACTGAAATCGCGCGCCGTTTAGCCCGTTTAGCTAATGCTCCTTTTATTAAAATTGAAGCGACCAAGTTTACTGAAGTCGGCTATGTGGGTCGTGATGTTGAATCCATTATACGTGATTTGGTTGAAACGGCTGTGAAAATGACACGCGAGCAAGAAATGCAAGTGGTGCAAAATCGCGCGATGGATGCAGCAGAAGAACAAGTTTTAGATATTCTGCTACCTCGTGCAGATGGCGGCATGCTGTCCGACACGGAAGAAGCCACTCGCCAAAAAATGCGCAAAAAATTACGCGAAGGTGATTTTGATAACAAAGAAATTGAAATTGAAGTACAAGCCTCACGTATTGGTGTTGAAATTGTAGCACCGCCCGGTATGGAAGAAATGACCAGCCAATTACAAGGCATGTTTCAAAACCTTGGCAATCAAAAAACCAAAGAGCGTAAATTACCGGTTAAAGAAGCATTAAAACTCTTAACAGAAGAGCACGCTGCTAAATTAGTGAATGAAGATGAACTAAAACTAACGGCTATTGAAGCCGTTGAACAACATGGTATCGTCTTTTTAGATGAGATTGATAAAGTTTGCAAACGCTCTGATAGCGGAGGCGGTGATGTATCGCGGGAAGGCGTACAAAGAGATTTATTACCACTTGTTGAAGGCAGTACCGTAAGCACTAAATATGGCATGATTAAAACAGATCATATTTTATTTATTGCATCAGGTGCTTTTCATATTGCTAAACCATCGGATTTAATCCCTGAATTACAAGGGCGTTTTCCCATTCGTGTTGAGTTAAATGCTTTGTCAACCGACGATTTTGTGCGCATTCTAACCGAGCCTAGAGCCTCACTCACCGAACAATATCAAGCACTGCTAGCCACGGAAGGTGTGCAAATCCGTTTTACGGAAGACGGCATTCGGCGTATTGCTGAAATAGGCTGGGAAGTGAATGAGAAAACCGAAAATATTGGCGCACGTCGTTTACACACTATTTTAGAACGCTTATTAGAGACCGTTTCTTTTGATGCACCTGATTTAATGGATAAAGAGATTGTTGTTGATGCCGGTTATGTTAACCAATATTTGTCTGAACTGGCTCAAGATGAAGACTTAAGCCGCTATATTTTATAACTATGCGTATTAAAGCTGATCCAATTACAACACAATTAACTGAAATAAAGTTACATCAAGCCTCACGAATCTTAGAAGTAAGCTTTGATAATGGCCAAACATTTCAGTTACCTTGCGAATATTTGCGCGTTTACACCCCTTCTGCCGAGGCACTAGGGCATGCACCGGGCCAAGAAACATTACAGACCGGTAAAGAGAATGTGACGATAAATTCAATAAGACCCATTGGTAACTATGGTATTGCCCCCGATTTTAGTGATGGTCATAGCAGTGGCATTTATACGTGGGAGCTACTT